>CBFHXF010000030.1:12347-24187 GCA_965659745.1 Bacteroidia bacterium | reverse complement strand
CATACCGTTAGTTTAACCGCTGGCAAACCTCTGGGTAAAAACTGGGAAATAGGGGCAAAGTGGCGCTATGTGAGTGGCCGCCCGTATACACCAGACGATATTGAACAGAGTTTGCGCATTGCCAATTGGAACGCCCGTGGCATTGCCTTCCCTAATTATAACCAATTGAACTCGGCACGATTGAGTAATTTCAATCAATTCGATATCCGAATCGATAAAACATGGTACAAGAAAAAATGGAGTTTGAATTTGTATTTAGACATTCAAAACTTCTTCAACGTGAAATATTTAGGTCCACAAACTTTAATTGCTGCACAAAATGATGCCGGTCAGCCTATTGTAGATGCCAATAATCCTGGCTTTTATCAAGCCGATTATCTTCCAAACGAATCAGGAACGGTACTACCTACGATCGGAATTATTTTAGATTTTTAAATGGGGTGAATCAATTTGAATTATACAAAAAAGGCCGTCTGATATTCAGGCGGCCTTTTTTTTGTGTTTGGGGCAATTATTAATAATCGTAGTTAAATCCAGTTTCTGTTGGATAAATACACATGATAGCAATATTTTCGGCTTTATTAACCAATTGTTGGGTTAATGTACCAATAACCATTTCACCAATTCCTTTTTCAGTATGCGTCATGGCTACTATTAAATCGGCTTCAATGATTTTAGCATAATTGTGAATCTCGTTGGCGAAATTATCAAAAACACTGTCTTTGAATTCGTAAAGGGTATATTTTACATTGTTCTTGTCGAGTGCACTTTTAATTACCGCGATGTTGTTTTTCATTTTGCGGTCTAAATATTCGTCATCTGAATCACTGTATACGATGTGAATTTCAGAATCGAATTTTTTTGCAATGTTGATGCCCCAATCCAATTTCTGACGTGATTCGATGGTTAAATCAAAAGGCATTACAATCTTTTGGTATCCATTTTTACCAATATCGCTGCTCTTTACGACTACTACAGGAACTTCAGCATATTGTATGGTGCGAGAGGCATTTGAACCCACTATTTGCTCTAAACCTGAGGCGCCATGACTTCCCATAATAATAGAATCATAACCTTCGTTATTCGCAATTTCGGCGATGGCTTTATATACCTTTCCAGTTTCGACACGAGTGGAAACTTTAACTCCAAATTCATCAGATACTTCTTTTGCACGAACTTCTAATTTGGTAGCGATGGCATCTTTCATGATGGCAGATTGTCCTTTTGAAAAGATACCTCCCAAAAAGCTTTCTTCTATCACATAAACTAAAGTAATTTCGTTACCGTAGGCTTTAGCCACGCGACCCGCATGATTTACGGCACAACGTGCCACATCTGAAAAGTCCGTTGGGACTAAGATTTGGTTGTTAGTTTTTCTTTCCTTCATAATTTTTGCTTCAAAAATACAATCAATTCTTATGTACTTCTATGATAAAAATCAGTATTGTAAGTGCTTAGTTTTTAATGAGTTTGTGCATGTGTCGGTTTCCTTGATCATCAATGGCACATAATATATAGGTTTGATTCGGTAGGGAACTCATATCGATTTCAGCATTTATCCCAACAGAGTTGGACCAAAATATTTTACCCAAAACATTTTGAATTTCGACCCTCAAAGGCTTCACATTGTTAAGTTTAAGTATATCATTCACAGGGTTAGGTGCTGGTGACACTTGAATTTTCTCAAATGATTGTGTTTGGGCGCTACTGCAGTTGATGTATACGGTTTCACAAATCCAAGTATCACAATTCAGGCATTCGTTTTTAGCCCAAAAACATACGTTGTAATATCCATCTTTTTCAAATTTGTAATTATGCGTTTTTCCCGTTTCTTGATAAATAGCGGTATTTTCGTGTACCACTTTCATCTTGTAGATGTTACAAGAATCTTCATATCCTTGAACCTGAAATACATATTTTCTGCAATCATCTTCACTGCTACCTGAGGTGCCGTGATAGGCCATTTTTAAACGTGACCAATTACAGGTTTTAGTGCTGTCATTGAAACACCCTATTTCTACCCATTTGTAAATAGCCGTGTCGCACCCTGTGCAATTGTTTTTGTATCGGAACCCATATTTATATCTTCCATTTGTCTTGAATTGGTAGTCGAAAATGCGACCTGAATACCATTTTCCATCAAAGTAATATTCTGTTGTTATGCAGGTATCCTTTTGAGCAGTTGCTTCAAAAATCACCTTGCCACATAGGTCGTTTTTTATGGAATGGCCAATTTCTAAGTTGCCCCATTCGCATTTTTTAGCAGTAGGTAAACAGTTATTATAGATTGAAGTGCATATTTGGGTATCGCATTGGGTACACAAATTCTTCAATTTTAAACAAATATCGAAGGAGTCTTTTTTGTCGAATGCAACCGTCAAATAGCGATCGCTGTAAGTTTTGCCGTTAATTGTCCAAAGATATTCTACGCAAGAGTCCTCATAAAATGGTGCGTATAACACCCAAGAATTGCACTGATTGTTGTAATAAATATTCTTTTCTTTCCAATTACAACTGTTTTTGTGGCATTCGACTTTGATCGTTTCACAAAGGGTTTTTACACAGGTCTTGCCATTATTATCTACCGTTATTTTCACGCAAGGATTGTAGGTTCCATTGCGTGTGTAGGTTATGCTGGGATCGTCGTTGTCGGATGTGGAGCCTTCTCCGAATGTCCATGAATAGCTCACCTTTAAGGTATTGCTTGATTTCGGATAGGCATCAAAGCGGTACTTGCCACAGGTACTCGTGTCTTTGGTTATTTTTAACTTAGTTTCTATAGAATCGCAATAATTACAGTCGCTTACAGTAATGGTTTTGCAGTATAAGGTATCGTATCGCTTGCAAATATTATATACCGACATACAAATGTTGTAGCTTCCTGCTTTGCTAAATGTGTAATTAAAATGGTTTTGTTTAGACACGGGTGTAGTAGAATTGTCAACAAACCAAGCCACACTTTCGCAGGCACTATCTATGCCAAAGGAATTGAAACTGCTCTGCAAGCAATTGCTTTTATGTTCAAATCCTGTTTTGACCTGGGCTTCAAGTGATAGCGTCGCGAAAATTGCGAATAACATAAAGAGATTTTTTTGCAATAAATGCAAAAGGGAAGTTCTATTTTTCATAACGGTTAAAATTCTTAAGGGATTCTTTATTCCAACTTTTCTGATTTTTGCTTAGGTTTTGTTAGGCTTTTTGTTAGACAAGAATAAACACGATTTAGTTGCCTACGGTATATTAATCAATTATCATCAAATCAGAAATTATTTGATCGGATATCAATTTCCCTGATTCACTTAGGGTATAGCCCGTGATATTTTTGATGAGATGCCCTTGGTTAATATAAGAATCGATTTCTTTCATTTGATGCGATTCCCAATTGGGGAAATATCGTTGCAATTCTTTAACGTTTATGCCTTCTTTTGTTCTCAATCCCGTCATCAAACGTTCATTTAGGCAATCCGTATCGCTGAGTTCTTCGAAGGTGCGAGGCAATTTTCCCTCATTAAGAGATTGAATATAAAGGGCATTATTGGCCACATTCATATAGCGGGTTTTGTTTCCATCGAAGGAATGGGCCGCAGGACCTATGCCAAAAGAGGGAATGAATTTCCAATATTGGCTGTTGTGTTTGGCTCGTTTACCGGGAAGGGCATAATTGCTAATTTCGTAGGCTTCCCAATCTTCTGATTTTATTTTTTCCTGTAGAATTTGAAATTGCGACACCATCAACTCGTCTTGGGCTTCTTTGACAATGCCCTTTTTAATTTGATGATTGAGCTGGGTTTTGGGTTCAATGGTAAGGGCATATGCCGATAAATGTCCGACGGCGGGATGTCTTACTAGCAAATTTAGTTCGCGTTCCCATTGCGAATTGGACTTCCACGGGGTGGCATAAATCAAATCAACAGAAACATCAAAAACGCCTGTGTTATGAATCATTTCTAATACCCACATGCTTAAAGCGGCTGAATGCGCTCGATTCATGGCTTTAAGTTCGGCATCATCGAGCGATTGAAGACCTAGACTCAAGCGGGTAATACCCAGCTTATGCCATAATTCTAAGGATTCGTATGTGATATCTTCAGGATTACATTCGAGGGTAATTTCTTGAACCTTACTGAAATCGGTTTTGGCCCGCAGATGGGTGAAAATCAATTCTAATTCTGAAGGTATTAAGAGGGAAGGGGTTCCACCGCCGAAATACAGGGTATTCATGCCCGTTTGGGGCATCGCCGTTAGGTCGATTTCCCCCGAAATAGCTTTGGCCATTTCTTCGGTTCCCTTTAGGTTGGTGCTAAAATGGAAATTGCAGTAGGTGCAGGCCTTGCGACAAAAAGGGATGTGTAGGTAAACCCCGAACATGATGCAAAGGTCAAGGATTTTTGCAGCCGCTGCAAGTAGCTGCATTACAAAACGTATTTTTGCAGGACGATGTTGCGAAAAAGGGCATTTTTTCTCTTATGGATGTTGTTATCGGCCTCGGTTTGGTCGCAAACATCTGTTATGAGCGCAGCAGATAGTTCCTTAAGATTGGGCGGAATTACAATGGGAGACTCCCAAGGTGAGGTGGCCAACTACTGGTATTATTTCCCCGAGAATCGATTTGTGGATTCTTTAAGGGTAGATTCACTAGCACAGCGTTTTGCGGTAGGATTGCAATTGCAATTCCCAACCGAAAAAGCGTATAGGGTGCGTGATAAGTACGATCCGTTTTTACATGAAATTTATTTGCGTAAAGCCCGAGGTAAAACATGGTTTTTTGCAGTTGCGGTTATCGTTTTGCTCTACTTTATTTATTACAGAGCGGTATTTCAAAGGCAATTTGAATTGCGGATTTCTAGTTTATTCCGTCCGTATTTTTTTGAAGATTTAATGCGAGAGCAACAAATAAGTTCAGCGGCAGGAAGCGTACATGCGTTCGTGATTGGTTTGGTTATTTTTGTTTTAGGGGTAATGCTGTATTTAATCAACTTGGATTTCAACAAGTTGAATACCTTTTTGATGTTTTTGTTGGTTTTGCTTGCTTGGTCTGGACTTTCCATACTTTTGTATTTTTTACAATGGTTGTTTACGTTTAGTTTGAAAATAGACGCCTTTCTTTCGCGCAATTTGCAACGACAAGTAAATGTGAATTTGGGGGTAGGTTTGATACTGCTTCCCTTGTTCTTAATTGCTTATTATAATGGCACAGAGTGGCAAGAACAATGGGTGCTGAGAAATATGTATTATGTGCTAATTGCTTGGATTTCACTGCGCTTATGGGTCCAGCTTTTTGGTATAATTCGAGATGGTATGTTGAATCTGACTTCAATTTTGTATTTTTGCAGCCTTGAAATCATTCCCTACCTGCTATTGATTAAATTTCTACAGAATTCCTTATAACCCATGAACACCGAAAGAGAAACGAAAGTTAAGAGTATCCTGATTACACAACCCGAACCCGAACCCGGTAGAAATGTGTATGAAGATTTTGTGAATCGGTACAAGCTTACCATGGATTTTAGGGCGTTCATTCACATTGAGCCCTTAACAGCGAGGGAAATTCGAAAGCAGAAAATCAATTTCCTAGACTACACCGCTATCATTTTTAATTCTAGAAATGCGGTAGATTACTTCTTTCAAATGGCACAGGAAATGAAGGTAGAAATGCCTGCAGAAACCAAGTATTTCTCCATCAACGAAAGCGTTTCTAACTACGTTCAAAAGTATATTGTGCCACGTAAACGAAAAATGTTTACCGCAAAAGGCACAGAGAAGGACTTCTTTACCTTGTTCAAAAATCACAAAAAAGAGAAGTTTCTTTTTCCCTGCAGCGATATCCGCAAGCCCAGTTTACCCGATTTCTTTACTACCAACGGTTACAACTTTACGGAATGCATTATTTATCGCACGGTAAGTTCTGATTTGAGTGATTTAGAAGAGGTTTTCTACGATATTATCGTATTCTTTTCACCTGCCGATATTAAGTCTCTATACGACAATTTTCCAGGGTTCAAGCAAAATAATACCCGGATTGCAGGATTTGGAAATAGTACCCAATCGGCAATAGAAGAACACAACCTAATTCTTGATATTACGGCTCCTGCACCAGGGATTCCGAGTATGGTTGCCGCACTCGAAGAGTACGTATCACGCACCAACAAACCGGTAAATTAAACGGTAAGCCAGGCGTAAAATTTAGAACCCGAACGGGTAATAAATAAAGTATGTGTATCGTTTTCTGAAAGTCCTAACTTGCTGCGAATCATCTCCGTTTTCAATCCCTGTGTGTTTCGCGCTGTTACAGAGGCCGAACCTATTTGAGCCTGTTTAAGCGCTTTGGATATGTCGTTCAAACTGCCTTCATACTTACCTATAATTCGTTTACATCGCCCCCAATGTTTAGGAACTTCCACGCCAGATTCGAATAAGGTATGTTGCGGCGTAAGGGACTCTAGAAACGGAATTTCTAATAACAACGCGTTCAAATTTAAGTTGTTAATGCCCCCATGGGGCTCGAAAATATAGGTGCTTTGACGTTCTTTTTTTTCGGGGGAAACCGACGCCACAAATTCGTTTCGAGTACGCTCCGTGAAATACGAAACGCCTTCGGTTTTATCCAAATAAACCGCAATTCGCTCGGTACTAAAATCGGCATTAAGGTCTATATCCAGAAGTAATTCTTTGACTTCCCCATCAAAATAAACACTGTAAAAAACGATAGATCCGGGCAAGGCATTCCGAAGCACCCGGAAGTCGGTCATGGGACTCATTTTAACGATCCACCGAGAATAATAAGGGCTGAATTTTGTAATTAATGCATCTATCCTGGGCGCGAAGTTTTCCCAGTATCCGCCCAGTCGGTCTGAATTCTGACGTCGGTCGGGATCTACATAAACACAGGTAAAAGATTCGTTTTTGTAACGCGCTAGTAAGCTATCGGCATCGCAATCCAAACGATCGTATTGAATTCCGAGTTTCGTTTGATTGAATCGTACTAGGGCATTTAAATCGGATTGAATGTCGCAACTAATTACTGCGGTGCCTTGTTGATGCCAGGCCCATTCATCTACGCCGAATCCGCCGGTTATGCTTAGTACAGTTTTGGTTTTGAAATAGGCGGCCTTCCAACGGGCTACATATTCAGAGGTGGCTTGTTCAAAAGACCGTTGCCAAAATAGGCAACCTTTCTCAGAAAATTGGGGCAGTTTTAATTGCGCTTTTGCTTTGAGTTTGTGTTGTTCTAGTGCTAAGGGAGCAAATTCGCCGAAGTTTTTTTGTATTTCGGCGATACTCGGTGATTTTTCTTGCGATTTTTGCAAAATAATTTTGGAGAGAGCAATCGAAATGCTTTCAAAAGCGTTTATTTTGTAAATCAATTTAGAAATCATGAAGAACGCAAAATTAATCGCTATTATCGGAATCGCTACACTTATGTTCGCATCTTGTGGTATGCGTAAAAAAGACCGTTGTCCGAGCATGGGTGAAAAAACCACTTTCGTAAAGTAATTTTCACTTATGAAAGGTTGGATTGACCTCAACGCCACCGAACAATTTGATACGCTAATTGAGAAATCAAATAGCGAGACCATCGTAGTTTTCAAACACTCTACCCGTTGCAGTATAAGTAGCATGGCAGAACGTCGCCTGCTGGATATTGATACGGCAAATGAGAAAGCATCGTTCTATTACTTAGATTTAATCGCACATCGATTTTTGTCTAACTATATCTCTGAAGTACTTAAAGAAACCCATGAGTCGCCCCAGATTTTAATAATCAAAAACGGCGACTGTACCTACGATGCTTCCCACATGGAAATCACGGCTAGAGAAGTAATCGAAAATCTGTAATCCGCAACACAATTAAATTTCAATATTAAAAGACCCGCTGAGGGTCTTTTTTATATAATAGATTATACGTAAAAGTTGAATTTTATTCCAGATTAAAGACAAATTCCTATTAGGTTAAACAATTACCTTCTTTGTGGCTTTGGTAGCCACTATAATCTTGATCAAATAATTTGCCGGTGAATTGTGGTACTTATTATTATCATTGCGTACTTTGCAGTGTGAGAGATATTTACCAAGTGGGAGATACCGTAAGTCTTCAATTTGAAGTGGGAGAGTCAGATTTGGCCGCTTTCAATGGAGAACGCGTGCATCCTTTTTATTCTACTTTCGCATTGGGTCGCGATGCCGAATGGACCTGTAGACAATTTGTGCTAAATATGAAAGAAGACGATGAAGAAGGAATCGGCAGTTTTTTGAATATCCGACATAAATCACCTGCGCTTTTAGGAGAACGAGTAACGATAACGGCAAAAATTACAGCCTTGGAAGGCAATAGAATCGATTGTTCTTTTCGGGTGGAAATCAATGAACGCCTCATCGCCGAAGGAGAACAAGGACAGCGAATCCTGAAGAAAACTAAGATTGGTCAGATAATTCAATCTATTAAACCCACCTAGGGTCTACCTATATATAGCAGGAAAGCCGTATTTTTGCGCCCCCATGAATAAAAAAACCACTCCAAAAAAAATTGAAATTATCAATCGCAAAGCGCGATTTAATTTCCATGTAGAGGAGTCGTTTGTGGCAGGGATGCAACTTTTAGGGTCTGAGGTGAAATCCATTCGCAACAATTCTGTAAATATGGGCGATGGGTATTGCCAAATGAATGAAAGCGAACTATTCCTAAAAAATGTGCATATATCGGAGTGGAAGCAACAAGGCTTTGATGTGCACGAGCCCATGCGTGAAAGAAAGCTGTTACTTAAGAAGCGCGAATTAGCGCGAATTGAAACGAAGATAAAATCTAAAGGCTACGCTGTTTTTCCCATACGTTTGTTCGAGGGCGACAGAGGTATTTTTAAATTGGAAATCGGTTTGGGACAGGGTAAGAAAACTTTTGATAAACGCGACGACCTAAAGGAAAAGGACATCAAAAGGGAAATGGATCGCGGCCGTTTTTAATTGAATTAAGGTCTCCTTTTATAGCGTTTCACACACTGATTACTATGCGTAAGTATGCATACAAATGCCTTTATTGCCGGCTTTGTTCAAGTGATAATTTATTTTTTTTGAGATCCGTTTTAATTTTGGACATTATTCATGCACCAATTCAATAAGTACGGCTTTTTGCTTTTCTTTAAAAATCACCGAAATATCGGTATTTAAAAGTTCAAGAGAGTACTTCAGATATTCTACGTTATAGAACGCGGCTAACTTGCCAAAATCAAAAGTTCTTGGGGTGTGAATGTAATCGCGAATAGTGGGCATTTCATTGGGCCCTTTGATGAAGTCAAATATTCGGCCACCTGAATTGTTCAGGATTACGATGGTTAAATTCGGGGGTAAATCGGTCCATAAGGCATTAGAATCATAAACGCTGCTTACATCTCCCAAAACTACCCAAACGGAATTGTCGGGATTGGCTATTGCGTCTCCAACTGCGGTACTCAAACAACCGTCTATGCCACTCACCCCACGGTTACTGCATACCCGGGCGCGGGTCTTTCCCGCCCAGCTTCCGTAACGAACCGTCATTGAGTTTCCCAAATGCAGCCGATCTTCATGAGTTAACCCTGAAAATAAGGCCTTGATAAAAAGAAATTCGGAATCAAATGGACTTCCCAAATTTAGGGGACCGAGGGTTTGTTCCTGTAGATACGATTCCCAAATTTGTTTATAGTTGTCAGGTGCATCAAGCCGATTTACAGAAGTTTGATTTTTCTCCTGTAATGAGTCTGTTTTATGTGTGGTTTCTGTAACAATTTGATAAAGTGCTTCCGCGAAATCGGCTTCATGCGCTTTCCAATGTTGTGGCAGGCTCATGAACGGATCGCCCACTTCATCGTGCATGCCCACGTGAATGTGTTGGGGTTTCCAATGGGTAAGTACCTGTTTTAGGGATTTAGACACAATGCCCATGCCCATGGTAATAAGCACATCGGGTTTAAGGCTTTCGGGAATTTCCCTTCGAAAAAGTCCCCAATCCCAAGCCTCCAAACCATATTCGGTTTGACTGCTGCTTACATCGCAAAAAATGGGTAAAAAGGCTTGCAATTTTCGCAATACTTCCGAAAACAGGGTGCTTTCGGAATGCATGCCGATTACGAGCATGATCTTTTTATGGGTGATGTTTTCTCGGATATCCGCAGGAAAAACGGGAGGATAGGAGGGACCTTTGTGCACAAAGGCGGGAATATTCAGAGGCGTTTGAGATGTCTCAGGTGCTAATTGATTGGGATCTGAAATCGAATTTATGCCTTCATAAATAGGTTCTGAAAGCGCTATATTAATATGTATAGGTCCGGGTATGCCTTCTAGGCTTCCTTTGATAGAGGAAAAAATCCCTTCAATGAGGCTTTCTTGTGAAATAGTACGCGCATCAAAATGAAAAGAATGTCTTACATAATTGCCGAAGAATTGGGCTTGTCTGATGGTTTGACCGTCCCATTGATCGATTCGATTTTCGGGTCTATCGGCCGAAACAATTATAAGAGGAATTCGTTGATAATAGGCTTCTAAAACGGCGGGGTAGGCATTCGCGAGTGCCGAGCCGCTGGTACATAGAAAAGCGGCCGGATATCGGTTTTTTAAACCAAAACCCATAGCGGCAAAAGCACATGCCCTTTCATCGGGGAAGCTATGTAAATTAAAGGCTTCGGATCGAGATAAGGCGGCCACGATAGGGGCATTTCGAGAGCCGGGAGACACAAACCAATTGTAAATACCCGCTTCATGGAACAACGCGGCTATATAATCGAGTCGTTCTGAAAGCATGGGTATTAGTTTTTAAAGAAAGGATTGTGCTGGATTTCGTGCGCTACGGTGGTAGCGGGACCATGACCGCTGTATAAGGTCATAGTTGCGGGAAGTGAAAATATTTCTTCCTCTATTTTTTGCAATAATTGCGCATGGTTGCCTCCTGGAAGATCGGTACGACCGATGCTGCCTTGAAAAACACAATCGCCTACGAGGGCATAATTCTCTTTGAAATTAACAAAAATAACATGTCCTGGAGCATGTCCCGGCACAAAGCGCACTTCGTATTCACTTTCTCCTAGCGTTAGTATTTGCTGGTGAGTAAGGAAAAAATCGGGCAGTGGGGAAGGGGTGTAATTCAAATTCCAAAGGGCGGCCATTGTTTCGCTGCGTTCGATCATTTTAATATCGTCTTGATGCAAATAATAGGGCACATTGGGAAATTCTTGTTTGATCCACCAATTGCCAAAGATATGATCGATGTGAGCATGGGTTCCCCAGAGAAATTTAAGCGTGAGGGAGTGGCTCTCTAAAAATGATTGGATCGTTTCACATTCGTCTCGGTTGTACATTCCCGCATCTATGATGGCCGCATCGCGCGTGGATTCATCCCATATGATATAGGTGTTTTCTCCGAGGGGGTTGAAGGTGAATTGCTGAAGCAAAGAATTATGAATTATGAATGGTGAATTATGAATGGTGAATTATGAATTCAATTTGTAATTTGAACTACATTCATAATTCATAATTCACCATTCAAAATTAATTAAAGGTGTATACACTCATCATACGCTTGAGCAACCGCTTCCATTACGGCTTCGCTCATGGTAGGATGGGGGTGAACTGATTTCAATACTTCCATACCGGTAGTTTCAAGGTTGCGGGCAACAACGGCTTCTGCGATCATATCGGTAACGCCTTCGCCCATCATGTGACAACCCAACCACTCACCGTATTTCTTATCGAAAATCACCTTCACAAAACCGTCTTTATGTCCGCTTGCGCTTGCTTTACCAGAAGCGGCAAATGGGAATTTACCTACACGGATTTCGTATCCTTTTTCTTTAGCTTGCGCTTCGGTAAGTCCA
>CBFHXF010000030.1:0-12249 GCA_965659745.1 Bacteroidia bacterium | reverse complement strand
TGACGCTACCTCAGGATGGGTATAGGTACAACCTGGGATATTGCCATAGTTCAAAGGCTGTGGGTGATGTCCGCACATGGCTTCCACACAAATGATACCTTCGGCAGAGGCAACGTGGGCCAAAGCAGGTCCCGCAACGATATCTCCAATAGCATAAACACCAGGAATGCTCGTACGGTAGAATTCATCTACAATTACTTTTCCCTTATCGTGCTTAACGCCCATTTCATCAAGACCTAAATTTTCAAGGTTGGTGGTAACGCCTGCAGCGCTCAATACGATGTCGCACTCTTTGGTTTCAATACCTTTTGCGGTTTTGATATGCACGGTACAACGATCGCCTTTGATGTCTACTTTTTCTACGCTAGATTGGGTAAGGATATCAATACCTTTCTTTTTGTAGTTCATCATCATGGCCTTGCTGATTTCCTCATCTTCAACGGGAAGAATACGATCCATGAATTCTACAACGGTTACTTTGGTGCCGATGGTATGATAGAAATACGCAAATTCCATTCCGATTGCGCCACTTCCTATGATAACCATTTCTTTGGGTTGCTTGGGAAGCACCATAGCTTGGCGGTAACCCACTACATGGGTTCCGTCGATAGGAATATTAGGTAGTTCGCGGCTGCGAGCACCGGTAGCCAATATGATATGGTCGGCTTCAACATTTGATGTTTTACCTTCGGCATCGGTAACGGCAATTTTACCTTTACCGTTCAATTTGCCGTATCCATTTATTACCTCAATTTTATTCTTTTTCATTAAGAAGGCAATTCCTTTGCTCATGCCTTCTGCAACACCGCGACTTCTGCTGATCATACCATCGAAGTTGGTAGTGGCTTCGGTGATGTTGATTCCGTAATCGTTGGCGTGTTGGATATAATCAAATACCTGGGCGCTTTTTAAAAGGGCTTTGGTAGGGATACAACCCCAGTTAAGACACACACCACCCAGACTTTCTTTCTCGATGATGGCTACTTTCTTGCCTAATTGTGAGGCGCGGATGGCCGCAACGTAACCGCCGGGACCGCTTCCAATTACTACTATATCAAATTTCATGGTGTAAAAGTTGCTGCGAAGATAATTCTTATTCTCGTGAATGCCTAAAATCTAGGGCCAAACAAAAAGCGGCTGTTTCCGCAATGGGTAACAGCCGCTTTGAAAAAATCAATTATTAATTATTACATAGAAGCCTTGCTTCCTGCACGCTTACGCTCGTTCTCATCTAAGATGATCTTACGCAAACGGATATTCTCAGGGGTTACTTCCACGTATTCATCCCCTTGGATGTATTCCATGGCTTCTTCCAACGTGAAATCACGTGGGGGTGCCAATACCGAGTTGTCGTCTTTACCTGCTGCACGGAAGTTGGTCATCTGTTTGGCGGTACACAAATTCAATACCAAATCGCCGGGCTTAATATGTTCACCTACAATTTGACCGGTATAAATCTCAACGTTCGGGTGAATGAAATAGTTACCACGATCTTTCAATTTATCCATACTGTAAGGCGTAGAAGTGCCTTTTTCCTTAGAAATCAACACGCCGTTGATACGGCTAGGCATTTCTCCTTTGTAGGGTTCGAATGCCTTGAAGCGGTGCGCCATAATAGCTTCACCTTGGGTAGCGGTCAACAAATTATTACGCAATCCCATCAATCCGCGTGAAGGAATTTCAAATTCAACACGGATCATATCGCCTTTAGGATCCATGCTAAGCATTTCTCCTTTGCGTTGAGATACGTATTCAATTACCTTTCCACTGTGATGCTCAGGAACGTCTACGGTTAAAACCTCTATAGGTTCGTGTTTTTTACCGTCGATTTCTTTCATGATTACACGGGGCTGACCTACCTGTAATTCGTAGCCTTCACGACGCATGGTTTCCACCAATACGCCCAAGTGCATGATACCGCGACCGAAAACCAAGAACTGGTCTGCAGAATTGGTGTCTTCCACTTTCAAAGCCAAATTTTTCTCAGTTTCCTTGTATAAACGCTCGCGAATCTTCTGAGACGTTACATGCTTACCCTCTTTTCCAAAGAAAGGAGAATTGTTAATGGCAAATAACATACTCATTGTAGGCTCGTCGATTTTCATAGCTGGCAATGGCTCTGGATTTTCGATATCGGCCACACAATCGCCAATTTCGAAATTTTCCAAACCTGTGATCGCACAGATATCTCCTGCATGAACTTCGGTAACTTTCGCACGACCTAATCCTGTAAATGTATACAACTCTTTTATGCGGTGTTTCTCGATTTTTCCGTCACGTTTAACCAAACTTACGGGCATGTTTTCTTTCAAATGTCCGCGAGTCAAACGACCGATCGCAATACGACCGGTAAAGCTCGAATAATCCAAGCTCGTTACCTGTAATTGATTGGTTCCTTCCACCACATTTGGAGAAGGAATTACCTCTAAAATGGTATCCAACAAATAACTTAGGTCTTCGGTAGGTGTTTTGTAATCTGGACCGAACCAACCATTTTTACCAGAACCAAAAACAGTTTTGAAATCCAACTGTTTTTCGTTGGCACCTAAATTAAAGAATAGGTCAAAAACATTGTCGTGGGTCTTTTCAGGATCACAATTGGGTTTGTCAACCTTATTTATTACTACAATTGGAATTTTACCTAAAGCCAAAGCTTTTTGCAATACAAAACGGGTCTGAGGCATAGGTCCCTCAAACGCATCTACCAATAGCAATACACCATCGGCCATATTCAATACACGCTCAACCTCTCCGCCAAAATCGGCGTGACCAGGGGTGTCGATAATATTAATTTTAGTATCTTTCCAAATGATACTAACGTTTTTCGCCAAGATGGTGATTCCGCGCTCTCTTTCGAGGTCGTTGTTGTCGAGAATTAACTCGCCAACTTCTTGATTGTCACGAAATAATTTGGCTTGGTGAAGCATTTTGTCGACCAATGTAGTTTTCCCGTGGTCAACGTGGGCGATAATCGCAATGTTGCGCAATGAAGACATATAAATTTTAAAAATTGCGCAAAGTTCGTCATAATACTTGATAATGCCGTTAAGGTTAGCAATAATTTAATTTTCGGACGGAAATGCCTGCAGTTGCGCAATCAAATTTTCAATTTTAGATCGGTTCCACTCCTTTATGGGGAAGCCTTTCACGCCTTTGCTTTCTTTAGCAATACAACGATTCCAAAAGAATTGGTCGCCCAAATGCGGAATAATAGCTTGTGGTTTTTTACAACGCAAGGCGCTGTGGGTAGTGCCGGAGCCTCCATGATGAATAACCGCTTTTACTTTTGGAAATATGTAATCATAGGGTATGTCTGAAACTTCATAAATCCAATCGCCATTGTGATGAGGGATTTTGATTCCTCCCCAGGATGTATTCACAATCATGGGTGTTTTTTGGGTTTGTGCAATGGCCATTAAATCGGATCCAACCAGTTCGGGATGTGCATTTAACATACTCCCAAAACTTACAAAAAGGGGAAGGGGATTTTTTTGCAAAAACTGCAAAAGAGCAGGGTCTTCCTGGTAATGTTGTTGTTTATTGCGCTCCCTGAAGGATGTGATTTGAGCTCGATTTGGCCAATACGTAGGTCTCTTAAACAATTCTTCACTTATGGGATATTCGACCGTTATTTTGTTTTGAAGGAATTGCGAAATGGCATTAGCACTTAATTTCAACTGTCTTTCTTTAATAAATCGACGTCCGTATCCTAAAATAGATTTGTGCACCAATGCCCAATGGGCTAAATTATAAGTGAATAGGTTCCAAAGAACCGTTCCGGGATTTCCAAATCCAATATGAGGTTCGTGCTTTACGGGATTGAGGGTACAGGGCATGGGACTCAACACTCTTACGTTTCCGCCGCTGGAAAGGGCCCAGAAAATAGGATAGATGCATTTTATATGAAAAATAATTTCATCGGGTTGAAATGCATTTACTGCGGCTTCTTGGTCAAAAATTAACTGCTCTTGAATGGGTTGGATTTCCTTTGAAAGGGAAAGTCCAGCCCTCAACCGTGTCATAACACTTCCTACTTGTCCGAGAATATTTCGTACTTCCGGCCGATTCAACAAATCCAAGAAGCGGACATCTTGCGGATAAAAATGTGGAGAAACCTCCTTAGCCAAGGGTTCAAATTGTGCCGGAAAGCAAAATCCTACGGTGTGACCCTGCTGCGACAAGGCTTCCCCCAGAGCGAGAAAAGGTTCCATATCGCCGCGACTTCCTAATGATATAAGTAGGGTGCGTTTCATATTGGTTTCGTTAGATATTGTAATACTCCCCACTTGCGGAGCCTAAAAGTTTAGTCCTGCTAAAGTAATATTTTGTTTGTCATTAGGCCGCATTTGAATTTGAATTTTCATCCCCCCTTTTATGAAGCCTGTCATTCCTAATTGCCCAAAACCACTTTTATTCCGTTATTTTTGCACCCAATTTCCCTATGTACGAATCCGAAATTTCCCAGCGAAAAACATTTGCCATTATTTCTCACCCCGATGCCGGTAAAACAACCCTTACCGAAAAATTCTTGTTGTTCGGTGGACAGATACAAACGGCGGGTGCCGTAAAATCCAATAAAATTACCAAAAGCGCGGCTTCCGATTTTATGGAAATTGAAAAACAAAGGGGAATTTCAGTCGCCACTTCGGTGATGACTTTTCCGTATCGGGGGAAATGGGTGAACATCTTAGACACCCCAGGACACAAAGACTTCGCCGAAGACACCTACCGCACGCTAACCGCTGTAGACAGTGTAATTCTCGTGATCGACTGCGTAAAAGGAGTTGAGGAACAAACCAAGCGCCTTATGGAAGTATGTCGCATGCGAAAAACCCCGGTAATCGTTTTTATCAATAAATTAGACCGTGATGGTAAAGATCCCTTCGACTTATTAGATGAAATTGAAGATAACTTAGGCATAGCCGTGCACCCCATGAGTTGGCCCATCAATGGGGGTAGAGATTTTAAAGGCGTTTACCTCATTCCCAATCAATCTTTAAATCTGTTTGAAAGTAATAAAACGAAAAAAGCCGACGATATCGTTCGCGTGGAAGGCGTAAACGATCCCTTATTGGCTCAAAAAGTAGGAGAGAAGAATGCACTAAAGCTGCAAGAAGACATAGAACTGGTAGACGGTGTATACGGCGAACTGAATTTGCAAAGCTATTTAGATGCCGATGTAGCCCCCGTTTTCTTTGGGTCTGCCCTGAATAATTTTGGTATTCAAGAGCTTTTAGACACCTTCGTTGATATTGCCCCGAATCCATTGCCGCGTAAAACCCAAGACCGCGATGTAGCGCCTACTGAAGAAAAATTCACGGGTTTTATATTTAAAATTCACGCCAATTTAGATCCACGCCACCGCGATCGCATCGCCTTTTTGCGCGTCTGCAGCGGAAAATTCCTCCGAAATAAAGCGTACAAACATACCCGAATCGATAAATCATTCAAATTTGCCAACCCGTATACCTTCTTGGCCGACTCTAAAGAAATTGCCGACGCGGCCTTCCCCGGAGATGTGGTAGGATTGTACGATACCGGTAATTTCAAGATTGGAGATACTCTTACCGAAGGCGAAGTGCTTCAATTTAAAGGAATTCCAAGTTTTTCACCCGAAATTTTCAAGGAATTGATCAATTTGGATCCAATGAAATCCAAACAGTTAGAAAAAGGCATCCAACAATTAACCGACGAAGGTTTGGCCAATTTGTTTGTTCAAGAGTTGGGAAGTAGAAAGTATGTGGGTACCGTAGGAGAACTGCAATTTGAAGTGTTGCAATACCGTTTGGAACATGAATATCAGGCCAAATGTAGGTTCGACCCCCGCGTGATTCACAAAGCGTGCTGGATGACCGGGCCGGAAGCCGATTTGAAAGATTTCATGAAATTCAGACAGCAAAATATTGCCTATGACAAAGATGGAAATCCGGTATTTCTTGCCGAAACGGCCTTTATTTTGAGATCGGCTATTGATAAATATCCCGATATCACTTTCCATACAACCTCTGAGTTGCTATAATTTTAATCGTATCATTTTAGTAGGTGCCTTTTTGATGAAAATTAGGTAGATTGCGTATGTTGACCCATCAAAAAGTATCCTATACCTTCCAATTAACCGCTTTATGGGCCTTCGTGGAAGTCACCCTCGGCGGCATGCTGCACGCATTACGTGTGCCCCTAACCGGCGTGGTAGTGGGTGGCACAGCTGTAGCCATCATCAGTATCATGGGCCAAAATGCCCAAAATCCATGGAAGGAAATTATTAAAGCCACCGGCCTGGTATTATTGGTAAAGGCAGGCGCAAGTCCGCATTCTCCCTTACCCGCTTATTTAGCCGTAGCCTTCCAAGGGGTATTAGGCGCCTTGATTTTTCAGTTTTTCAAATTTTGTCGCGCCTCCGTAGTGCTATTTTCTCTGATAGCGATGTTGGAATCGGCGTTCCAGAAGTTAATTCTGATGACCATTCTCTACGGAAAATCGCTGTGGACCGCCATTGATGTGTTTACCGAATCGGTATTGAATTCCTTCCATTTGAACTCTCAAACCAGCGGTTCCGAATGGATTATCGGTATATATATAGGTATATATGCGGTATGGGGACTCTACTTAGGATATCGAATGTCAACCTTTAAAAAGCGTAGCCAGAAATATGTAAGCCTTTGGAAATCAGGCTCAGAAAACAAAATAGATGTCTCTCAATCGGTTATGTGGAATACCCAAAGAAATAGAAACCTTTTTTGGTTGGTTTACTTTGGTATCCTCTTACTCATGTCATTAGTGTTAATTACATTGGGCAGTGAAAAACACGATTTATTCTATGTGGCATTCAGAAGCATGTCGGCCATCTTTATTGTTTTCTGGGTCATCAATCCCCTGTTTACCTATTGGATAAAAAAGAAATCGGCCGCAATTTCACTTAAGTCACAAATCAAAGAGATTTCCAATCAATTTGCGTTCCTACAGCAAGATTACTTCAAAGCCTTGCAACTGGTAGGGGGCTATACATGGCTGCCCTTGCGATATTTTCGGGCAATGGAACTCTTGATTTCCATTAAAATTTCCCAAGAAAATGAATCCGCAAGTAAGTCCTGAAATTTTCATAATTACAGGTCCTGTGGGCATTGGGAAAAGTACCATGCTTCGTCATTTTTTTCGGGGGAAGTCTATTCAAACCGTAGGCTTTTTATGCGATACCGACCCGAGCACAAATCTGAGATCACTATGTTTGCTTCCCGAGGGAAAAACAGTTCCTTTTGAAGTGTTAGAGGCCAGTGAATCAACACTTTCTATAGGCAAATTTCATTTTGAAAAACGGGCTTTCGGTCAAGCAATAGATACCCTAAAGGGTCGAGATCTGGAAACCCAAACGGCTGTAATCGACGAATTAGGGAAGTTAGAAATCGAACAACATTCCGGTTTCGAACCGCAATTTTCCGAGTGGCTAACAACCCAAATACCCAACACAATTGTGGTTATTATCAGGTCGTCATTGCTGGAAAAAGCCCTACTCAAATATGATTGGGAGCAGGCGCGTATCAACGAAGGACCTTGGATGCCCGTGCTGCCTAAGATTATGGGATTGGTAATGGCCGGAGGGCAATCTTCCCGCATGGGAAAAGATAAAAAAACGATACATTATCACGGTCAACCCCAATGGAGGCATGCCTTCGCACTGCTTTCGGAACTCAAGTTAGAAACGGTCGTTAGCGCCTCGGATTTAAAGGAAGAGGGCGTTCGTATGATAAGCGATTCTCCAGAATTTGAAGGGAACGGACCCATTAGTGGATTGCTTTCTGTTTCGGAGGAAATTCAAGAAACGGCGTTGCTGGTTTTGGGCGTAGATTACCCTGAAATGGATCGCCAAACCCTCTACGATTTGCTATTAAGCTTCCAAATTCGAAACTGCAGCGTGTGCTATCGGAATCCGCAATCCAATAGAGTGGAACCTTTAATTGCACTCTACCATCCCCGCGATTTGCAACAAATTAAAGAAGAGTTTTATAAGGGCAATAGGTCCTTAAGCCGTTTTTGGGAACAAGAGGGCAACGCCGTTCTTGTGCTTCCCCATAGAAATTACAACGTATTGAAAAGCTACGATTTACCCGAAGATGAAGCAGCATTTAGAACCCGTTGAAATAGTGCGTTATGAAAATGGCACGACCCGCACGGTCGCCGATTTGGTTTCGGTGGAAGAACCCATGGGAATTCGTTTGAAATTCACAGAGGGGGCCGAATTAACGGCTAAAGATCTGTCAATTACCATGCGAACGCCGGGGAATGATGAGGAGTTGGCGCTGGGATTTTTATATACCGAGGGCATTATTCGAGAGCGTTCTGAGGTGGCTGAGGTGAAATTAGATGTTAACGAGAACGATGCATGGGTGGAAGTGACTTTGAACGGAAATCGCGACATCAATTTGGCTAATTTGGAACGTCATTTTTACACGACGTCGAGTTGTGGCGTTTGCGGGAAAACGTCGATTGCCGCCGTTCAAAAGGCCTGTACTGTTATTTTACCCCAAAAAAAATGGCAGATTTCCCAAGAAATACTCAGGAGCCTACCCGAAGTTTTGCGGAAATCGCAAAACAATTTTGAATATTCGGGAGGCATTCATGCCTGCGGATTTTTCAATTTAGAAGGAGAATTGGTGGCATTGCGAGAAGATGTAGGCCGACATAATGCCTTGGATAAGTTGATTGGATGGTCTTTGCAAAACCAAATGATACCGCTTTTTAACGGCGTTTTGGTGTTGAGTGGAAGGGCCAGTTTTGAGTTGGTTCAGAAGGCCGGGATGGCGGGGATTCGCATGATTGCCGCCATTGGAGCGCCTTCGTCTTTGGCGGTGGCACTCGCAGAAGAGTTTGATATAAGTTTGGTGGGTTTCCTGAAAGAAAATAGATTTAATGTATACCATGGGGCCGATCGTATCTGCTTTTGATTTCTTATATTCGTGGTGAGGAATCGAAGCAATGAAAATTAGAATCAAAGGAAATTCGCTGCGTTTGCGCTTAACTAAAACCGAGGTGGCTAATTTTAAAACCCATGGATTTATTTCTGATGAAACGCATGTTTTAGACGGAGTTTTTAGTTATAAACTGTCTCGTAATGAAGATGTTGAGGCACTTCAAGCGCGGTGGACAGGTGCTGGTTTTGAAGTTTTGGTTCCTGTAAATCAGGCCAATCAATGGACGGATAGCGATGAAATTGGATTTCAACAGATTCAAATTTTACCCGACGGTACTGAGCTGTTTTTATTGGTAGAGAAAGATTTCGTTTGTCTCGATAATACCTTCGAAGACCAAAGCGATAATTATCCCAATCCCAATGCAGTTTGTTAGTCGTTTGGGCTGGTTTAGGTATTACTTAAAAAAAGTATAAGCGAACTCAAAAACGAAGAGCAATGACCAAAAAAAGAGTTTTTGTTAA
The DNA here is from genome assembly GCA_965659745.1 of Bacteroidia bacterium. GTDB lineage: Bacteria > Bacteroidota > Bacteroidia > NS11-12g > UBA955 > VMCP01. The sequence continues at coordinate 2,822 of CBFHXF010000030.1, read as the reverse complement.
CCCGGAAAATCCAGAATCGTTATTAAAAATGCGATTGGGGAAAGTGTCTGATGCCGCGGCTGGAATAACGGGCGTAAAGGTGGCGGTGCAGCATGTGTTTTCCGAAATGGGTCCCGCTCGCGGATTGAAGGCGCTTTTCAATTTGAATCAAAAGGGCGGTGTAGACTGTCCGAGTTGTGCTTGGCCCGATCCCGATGACGACCGATCGGTAATAGGAGAATATTGCGAAAATGGAGCCAAGGCAATTGCCGAGGAGGCTACAAGTAAAAAGTTAACAGCTGAATTTTTTAAACAAAATTCTGTAGCGGATTTGTCGCTTTTGAACGATTATGAAATTGGCAAAAAAGGCCGTTTGGCAGAGCCGATGTATTTGCCAGAAGGCGGCACGCATTACGAGCCTATTTCTTGGGAAAAGGCCTATGAAAAAATTGCCCAACACCTAAAGGCATGCGAGGATCCGAATGAAGCCGTATTTTATACTTCGGGTAGAACCAGTAATGAAGCAGCGTTTCTATATCAGTTGTTTGTAAGGCAGTTTGGAACGAATAACTTGCCAGATTGCAGTAATATGTGTCACGAATCTTCTGGGGTTGCCTTGGGAGAGTCCTTAGGAATAGGTAAGGGTAGTGTAAAATTAGAGGACTTTTACGAGTCGGAGGTGATTTTTATTATCGGACAAAATCCAGGTACCAATCACCCCAGGATGTTAAGTGCGTTACAGAAAGCCAAGGAAAACGGGGCCATTATTATTTCGGTGAATCCGCTGCCTGAAACCGGTTTGGTGGCATTTAAAGATCCACAATCGATTAAAGGGGCGTTGGGTATTAAGGCGCGCTTGACAGATATATTTTTGCAGGTGCGCATTAACGGCGATTTAGCCTTGTTACAAGCCATTTCGCAATTGCTCATTCAGGAAGAGGAAGCCACACCCGGATCGGTGTGGGATGCGGCTTTTATTAAAGAGAAAACACAGGGTTTTGATGAATGGCAAGCGCATATCAAAAGTAAGGATATACACTATTTGGTGGCGCAATCGGGTATTTCCTTGGAGCAAATTCAAGAAACCGTAAATGCCATCAAGCATAAGAAAAAAATTATTGCCTGCTGGGCGATGGGATTGACACAGCATCGCAATGCGGTTGATACCATCAAGGAGGTGGTGAACTTATTGATAGCCAAAGGCAGTATTGGAAAGCCTGGGGCGGGCACGTGTCCGGTTCGGGGCCATTCTAACGTGCAAGGCGACCGCACCATGGGCATTTATGAGAAGCCCTCAAAGGCGTTTTTAGATAATTTACAACGCGTATTTGAATTCGATCCGCCACGCGAACACGGTTACGACGTGGTGGATTGCATCAAAGCGATGCACCAAGGTAAAGTGAAGGTATTTTTGGCTATGGGGGGGAATTTCCTTTCCGCCACACCCGATACCTTATATACGGCAGAGGCGTTGCAAAATACCGAATTAACGGTGCAAGTTTCCACCAAGTTGAACCGAAGTCACCTTATCACAGGCAAAGAAGCCATCATTCTGCCTTGTTACGGTCGTACCGATCAAGACATGCTTAACGGAGAATTGCAATTTGTAACTACGGAAAATTCCATGGGAGTGATTCAAATGTCGAAAGGGGTATTAAAGCCCGTAAGTGATCATTTGAAGAGCGAACCTATGATAGTGGCAGAGTTGGCGGAAGTCGTTTTTGGAGAAGAATCGGTGGTGAATTGGAAGCGCTATACCGAGCATTACGATCGCATACGTTGGGATATTGAGCGGTGCATTCCTGGATTTGATTTGTATAATGACAGGGTGCGGGCTCCGGGTGGATTTTATTTACCTAATAGTTCGAGAGAGGGAAATTTTGACACTACGGCTACCGGGAAAGCCAATTTTAACTTGGCCGATGTGGAGGCAATTGAGCTCGAAGAAGGCGAGCTCATCATGCAAACCTTAAGGAGTCACGACCAGTTCAATACGACGATTTATGGTCTCGACGATCGCTATCGTGGCATCACAAATGAGCGCAGGGTTATCTTTATGAACGAAAGTGACATAAAAGTACAAAATTTTTCAGCGGGCGAACGGGTCGATTTGTTCAACTATCACGGCGGCCGTGAGCGGGTGGCGCGTAACTTCATCATCGTGCCCTTTAGTATTCCTCAAGGGTGTGCAGCCACGTACTTCCCCGAAGCCAATGTGTTGGTGCCCATTGATAGCGTGGCGAAAAAGAGCAATACGCCTACCAGTAAGATGATTATTTTACGGTTGCGCAAGCACGAAGAGACGGTATTGGCGTAGTTGTGGGATTCGTTTTTGCGCTTTATATTTGAGTTCGACTTAAAGTTACTTTGTGGAATCTCGAAAGCCCTATTTAAAAACTTGTCTTTTTTCGTTAGTAGTTCTTCTTTTTGGAAGTTCTTATAGCCAAAATAATGCTTTGTTATTAGATGGCACCGATGACTATGTTTCATTAGGAGCAACGATTTATCCCAATGGGGTACAATCATTCACCATTGAATGTTGGATTCGTCCCGGTAATACAGCGGCTACGGGTACGAGTTACCATGCAATTGTAGGATATCAAATTACGGGTTCATCTAGTGCTACCAGCAGAAACCCTTCAATTTACATGAAAGGTGGGGAGTTACATACCGATTTGAATGACGGAACTACTCGATACGATTTTTTGACTTCTAAGATTAAATTAACGGAAGGGAAATGGGTACATTTGGCATGGGTAAAATCGGGAACTACCCAAACCATGTATGTGAATGGTTATGCATTATACAGTAGATCAGCCCCAACCAATGTGAGCATTTTCGGG
>CBFHXF010000029.1:17669-25235 GCA_965659745.1 Bacteroidia bacterium | reverse complement strand
CATATATTCCGTTTCGGAATGTTTCTAAATTGAGTTTGGCATATGGAATAGAGCCATTTTCAAATGCGTCGCGACAATTCTTTTGTATGAGAGGCTCTGGTTCTCGGAAACAGGTATCAACAATCCGGTCGAGGTAGGCTTCTTTTCTCTTAAATCGGATCGTAACTCTATTATTTACTTCTTTTTGATAATAATCACATTTTATATAGGCTTTGCCATTTATGGTATCAATTTCCGTTGGCTGATAAGGGGTTTTAATATACCCCAGCATTTTGCCCGTTCTGTCGTAATTTGGAATTCTCTTGAAGCTGATTGAATCAATATAGGGAGTATATCCTACCACTTCGCTGCCTTCACATTGACATTCATTTACTGGGTTTAATTCTCCAAAACCTTTGGCACGAATCCTTTGGGGATTTAGCCCATAGGTTTGCACAAGGTGGTTTCGGATGGAATCCGCACGTCGTTGGGTGAGCTGTTGGTTATATTCTGCTCTTCCATCACAAGAGACATGAGATCCTACTTCGATAAAATAATCCGTATGGTCTTTTAGAATGCCGACAACGTAATATCGTAGGGTTTCTCGTATGTTACTATTGAGCATTACCTGATCCTTTTCGTATGCCAGAGGTAGCTCAAATACGGCGCTTGTTGCGTTAATATTGGTAAAGGAGTCGATCGGTAAGGGTAATTCGCAGTTGACCATATTGGGTGGTGGATCTATCCAAATGGTGTCATTCACATATTCTATAGTGGAATCTCGACGTTCCCATTCTAAAACACAAGGAATGGAACGGTCTGCGTTATTATAAATCCCGTCTCCATTTCTGTCTTTTTTAATCAAGGGTATCTCATAGTAAAACTGAAAGGTAGGTCCGAGGGTAAATGAATATCCCAACTCCCATTGGATAGGCCGAAAACGCGAAATGTAACCGATGCCCATTTCTTTCCGAATTCCGTTCCAAATATTGACTTTATTCTGAGGGTCAATTAGCCCATCCTCGAAAATTCCAATACCCGCCCAAACTCGGAAAAGGCAGCTGACTTGATAATTTAATCCAATCGCATCTCGCCCGTAACTATTATATGGATTTAACTCCCACATACCATACATGCCAAATCGGTTTACCACATTAGTAACGGCCGCTTTCAATCGTAACGAAGAAAATGAATAGAAAGGTGAAAACGGGGTGATACCAGCCCCTAATATAAGTTGTTGTCCGCTGCTTTGTTTGTTTGCAAATAACAGCGCAATTAGTAGTAAAGATATTTTAAGCGACCTTAAGATACGCATTTTTGGATATTCAAATTTAAGCAAATCACGTTGAAGCGACCATTTTAAGTAAATAATTTATCGTACCAAATTGTGTTAAACGAAAAAAAAGGATAGAAAACGATTCCTTAATGGGCTATTTGATACTTATTTCTTTATTTGCACCTCTTTATAGACTATGTTCAAAAGCAAAATAATTGGTTTCCTCGCATTTGTGTTGTTTTTCTTCTTAATTGATTTTTACACGTGGCAAGGAGTCAAGCTGCTTATTAAAAATACAAGCGACCAAACCAAAAGATGGATTGCCGCCATTTATTGGGGCTATTCGGTTTCTTTGATTTTGTTTTTTTTGGTTTTTAGATTCATGCAGCTTCATATGGAGCCTGTAGTGATGCGATTTTTGGCCGCTTTCATATTTAGCGTATTTATCATCAAAATAATTTGGACGCTCTTTTTAATAATTGATGATGTATTGCGAATAGTCAGATGGTTCAATAGGGATTTAGGCGTGAATAAAGCATTGGGGTTTGAATCTAATGCAAGTCAAAACGGCATAAGCCGTTTGGCATTTTTGAATTATTTGGGAATTGGAGTCGCGGCGCTTTTCTTTTCAACAGCCTTGTGGGGCGTTGTGAAAGGGGCCCATAATTACTTGGTACGCCGAAGAAAATTGATTATCTCAAACTTGCCAGCATCTTTTGAAGGGTTGAAAATCATACAGATTTCAGATATTCATTGTGGTAGTTTTTGGGATCGAAAAGCCGTAGAACGAGGCATCGAATTGATAAATGCGCAAAAAGCCGATTTGATTTTTTTTACGGGTGATTTAGTAAATGACACTGCTTCGGAAGCACGGCCCTGGATTGATGTGTTTAAGAAAATACAAGCTCCTTATGGGGTGTATTCTATTTTAGGGAATCATGATTACGGCGATTATGTTTCTTGGGAATCCCCTAGTGCCAAACAAAAGAATTTTGAACTAATGATCCAAAATCACCGCGATTTGGGTTGGAATTTACTCTTAGATGAAAGTAAAACCATCGAAATAAATGGTGCCAAACTAGCCGTAATCGGCGTGCAAAATTGGAGTGCCAAAGGAAAGTTTCCCAAATATGGAAATCTAGATAAAGCTTACGGACAAGCAGACGGTGCCGAAGTAAAATTATTATTAAGTCACGATCCTTCTCATTGGCGTGCCCAAGTATTGAATCAAAAATCAGATATTGCTGTGCAATTCTCCGGGCATACCCACGGCATGCAGTTTGGTGTGGATACCAAGTTTTACCGTTGGAGTCCTATTAAATACTTGTATAAAGAATGGATTGATCTGTATACCGAAGGAAATCAATCGGTTTATGTGAATCGCGGCTTTGGGTATTTGGGTTATCCCGGGAGAATGGGTATTTATCCCGAGATAACCGTCTTTACCCTTGCTAATAAAGCTTAATCTTGTAAAAAGGATTTTGATTTTTGGATGAAGCGCTCTAAATCGGCGCCTTGTAATAAATTCTTTTCGAGTAATGCGAGGTCGATGTGATATTGCAATTGTTCTTTTATCACCGCTTCCTCTTTCGCTAATAATTTACCCGCGATAGCATGGTTGGTGTTTACAATAATGGTTTTCTTTTTGCCACCTAAATCTCCGAATGGCATCTGTTGTCCCATTTTTGCGTACTCTTCCATTCTGCGCTCCCATTCGTTTTTATGAATGCTTAAAAATTCTTGTTGGGGCGGCAAGCTTTCTAATTTTACTTCAAATGCTACCTCGTTAAGCAAAGATTTTAAATGATTTTCGAGTGCATCCTGTTGCTCTTTTTCTAAGACAGATTCGATGGTCTCTTCTTTTTCAATAAGTTTGTTTACAGGATCACTGTCAACACATTTGAAGCTTACTTTTTCGAATTTTCCTTCTGCAAAACCTGCAAAGTGTACATCTAAGGGGCCGTTTAAGACAATTACTTCATAACCGGCGTCTTTTACTCCTTTTACACTCATATATTGCGCGCTGGCATCGGTAGTATAAAGCACGACGGTATTTCCGTTTTTATCCGTTTGGTTTATTTTACAGTGTTCAATCCACTCTTCTAGGGTATGGAAATTGCCCTCAGTAGTAGTAACTAAGCAATAGTCTTTCATGCGTTCCGCAAATTTCTCGTCGGAAAGCATGCCGTATTTTACGATTAAATCTAAATATTCCCACTTGTTCTGGTAGTCCTCACGGTCGTTTTTGAAAATCTCTGTAAGTTTATCGCTTACTTTTTTAGAAATGTGGGCGGTGATTTTCTTCACATTGGTATCGCTTTGAAGGGCACTTCTGCTCACATTTAAAGGAATATCTGGTGAATCGACTACCCCTTGTAACAACACTAAAAATTCGGGCAATACGTCTTTAACGTCTTCGGTTACAAATACCTGGTTGCTGTATAATTGAACTCGGTCTTTACGATTATCAAGTGCTTGTAATACCTTCGGGAAGTACAGAACGCCTGTTAAATTAAAAGGATAATCGGTGTTGATATGAATATGAAACAAAGGAGCTTCCTGCATTGGATATAGCTCTTCAAAGAACTTTTTGTAATCCTCCTGATTTAAATCCGAAGGCTTTTTCGTCCAAAGCGGAGCTGTTTCATTGATGGTTTCCCCGTCAAATTCAATCTTAATTGGCAGAAAGCGACAATATTTACGGAGCAGTTCGCGTATTTTCCACTTGCTTAAATACGTTTCAGCATCTTCATCGGTTAAGTGTAAGATAATATCCGTACCGCGCTTTTTGCGTTTGCCTTTATCAATACTGTATGATGTGGTACCGTCACATTCCCACTTTACAACTTCCGTATCTTTTTTATAAGATTTACTTACCAAGGTAACTTGTTTGGCTACCATAAATGCTGAGTAGAATCCAAGACCAAAGTGACCAATCATTTGGTCGGGATCTTTGTCTTTCCATTGGTTTACAAATTCGGTTGCCCCCGAAAAAGCCAGTTGGGTGATGTATTTTTCTACTTCTTCATCGGTCATTCCCACGCCATAGTCGGATATGGTTAGGGTTTTTTTCTTTTCATCGATAGAAATTTCAACTTTCAGATCACCTACTTCTTCTGAATATTCGCCTATGCGGCTTAACGTTTGAATTTTTTTAGAGGCGTCTACGGCGTTACTTACCAATTCACGAATGAAAATTTCCTGATCGGTGTAAAGAAACTTTTTGATTATCGGGAAGATATTTTCCGATTGTACTGAAATTTGTCCGGTTCTCATATGTGCATTCAAAAGCAAACGGTATTCCAATTGGCGAAAACTGCAAATCTGTCAGAAATCCTTGTAAAATTCGCAAAAAATGTCAGTCTTACGGGTTTCTATTGTAATTTAGAGGGATGACTTGGCAGAAAAAGGCGCAGTTTGTAACGGTAACCCAGGCCATCCAAAAGTTAGAAAAGTTTTGTACATACCAAGAACGTAGTCAAAAACAAGTTCATGAAAAGTGCAGAAGTTTAGGATTAACAGCGGCAGAGACGGGTGAGGTTATGTTGCATTTATTACAAAACGATTATCTGAATGAATCGAGGTTTGCTTTTGCCTTTGTTCGAGGTAAATCAAAAATAAAAAATTGGGGAAGTGAAAAAATCAAACAGGGACTTAAAATGGCCGGAGTATCAGATTCGCTTATTAAAGATTCTCTAAGTCAATTACAAGAAGAGGATATGGATGTCCACTTGGATAAATGGGCACGTAAAAAACTAAAGTCGCTTCGCTACACAGAACTAGAAATTGATAAAATTATCCGAGGAGATCTTGCGATTTCCTATGAAGAAAAGCAAAAGGTAAAAACCTTTTTATACGGTAAAGGATATAAAATAGACGCGCAACTTTCTGCGCTCGATTTTTTAAGTCGGTAGCTTGAGAGGGTATTCTTTAAGGTGTGAATTATTTCCCTAGAGGATTCATTTCCCATTCGTTAATCTTAATCTCAATTTCATAGGGTTCATTTTTGCCTTCCTTGATAACGTCCCCCTTCAGATTTAAAACGGCTTTGATACGCAAAATGCGGTTGGTTTTCATATCTACATGCATGTATCCTGAGATGTTACCGGTTAAATTCATTTCATATAATTCATCTAGAATCATTCCGAAATGGTCTTTGTATTCCATGTTTCCGCTGATGTCAACACGCGCCGCCGTCTTTCCTTCAGGGGTTGTTTCTACTTTTGAAAAGGTCAAATCCATAGGGATATGTTCGGTAAGGGGATAGGAGAACATATCTGTTTTCCATGTGTCTCCAATTTTTCGAGGGGCTTCATTATGAAGGAAATACATAAAATAGGCGCCTTCAGTAAGGTCGTGGAGATTATCATTCATTACCGCATCCATATATACTTCTCGGCCTTGAACGTGGTTGGTACGCCCGTCTGTTCCGTAAATTACTTTGTATGCGTATTCGGTTTTATCTTCGATGGGATTTCCTAAATCGGAAACTTTCCCGTCTTCGCGACGGATACCTGAGATTTCCGTGTAGGTATATTCTGCTGTTGTTTCACCGGCGGCATTTGATCGAACGTAACATTTGCCCACCGTTCGCATATTCGCTTGTAAGTCGTATGGTTTTTGGGAAGGGCTTTTAAATTTTGAAATAATGCGTTGTTCTCTTTTGTAGGTAGCCGTGGTGTAACCATTAGTTAAAACAGGAATGGTTTGGGAAAAAGAGTTTCCTAAAAGAAAGATAGAGATTAATTGAAGAATGTATTTTTTCATGAGTGTATAAATTCTATTTTGTTGAAGTGATAAACTCCTTCATCGAGCCTTTGATGGTTAAAGGAATATTTACCGTTACCATTTCCATATAGCCGGATAAGTTTAAATTTTCCTCGTTGTAGGTAACCAAGTAATCGGATAGTCTCACTTTCATCATGCCGTTTGAAGTGCCTTCTACCCGTTGATGGATGTCGTAATCGTTCATATCGTAGTTCTGGTCTAATACGATTTTAGTTTTTGTTGTGAATACGGCCTCCTCTTTATTAATTTCTGTAAGGATAAAGGTTTTATCGTAGCTGTATGGATTGCCTTGGTATTCTAAGTGGAAGCTATCATTCAAGAATAATTCTTTGTTGTGTTTGAAATAAACCATCAGGTTTAGCCCAGTTTGGGCATTATTTATGCCTGACATTTTCATGGCTTTTATATAATCTGCATTGCCTGAAACATTGAGTAAGGTACCTTTGGAATCGATAATATATTGTAATTCTGTACTAGAATCGTTTTGAGAAATGTCTTGTTTGCTTCCGTTACTGATAATATATCCGTCAATCTTATAAGGCTTTGTTACGATAACCTGTGAATCGCCTTGAGCACTGAGTATTACTTGTGATGTATAAGAGGTACTCACGGCATCCATTTCAATATTTTCGCCCATGTTCACCATAGAGGTATGCATGTTTTGTTCAGACGTTCTATTCAGCTTGGTTCCTTTAGGATAAAAATCAGAAAAAGCGTTTACGCTTTGTCCTTTTTTAGAAACGGCAGACGTAGGTTTCTGTCCCATCAAGGGCATTGATATGAGGGCAAACACCCCCAAAATAAAATAGGGAAACGCTAATTTCTTGGTCATTGTAACAAATTTAATTGAACAAAGCCAAAAACCGTGCCTAAAAAGTAACTTGTGACGAAATCATACAAAAAGTTTTTTCGGCATATTCAACCACTGCAACGCAGAATCGCCCAACATTATGGCTTGTTCTTCGTGTGTAAATCCTGAATTTTTAATCAGTTCACCGGGAATGTCTTCACCTAGTGGGAATGGATAATCTGTTCCTAAACACACTTTGTCAATACCTACTAAGTCGGTAATGAAGCGCAGCATTTTAGGATCGTGCACCAAACTATCTAGCCAAAACTGTCCAAGATATTCACGCGGATTTTTCTGATTGTCTACGGCTACTAAATCGGGACGCACGCGCCATCCGTGTTCGATACGACCAATGGTGGCGGGAAAAGAGCCACCGCCATGCGCGAACGCTACTCGAAGTTGGGGGAGGCGTTCAAAGATTCCCCCGAAAATCATACTGGTAATGGCCAAAGACGTTTCGGCGGGCATTCCTACGAGCCATGGGAGCCAGTATTTAGGCATTTTCTTTTTGGCGCTGTACCACCAAGGGTGCACAAATAGCGCCATATCGAGGTCTTGCATGGCCTCGAAAATGGGGAATAAGGCGGGTTCGTTGAGGTTCCATTCGTTAATATGAGAACCAATTTGTATGCCTTTAAGTCCGATTTCTTTGCATCGTTTGAGCTCTTGGATG
>CBFHXF010000029.1:0-17570 GCA_965659745.1 Bacteroidia bacterium | reverse complement strand
GTTCCCAAACCTACAAAGCGCTTGGGATATCGGGTACAGATATCGGCAATATGGTCGTTGAGGAATTTCGAAATTTCGAGGGTATGCTTGGGATCGGCCCAGTAGCTGAACATAACCGGGATGGTACTCAACACCTGCACGTCTACGTGCACATGGTCGCATTCCTTCATGCGTTGTTCGGCATCCCAACAGTTGTTTTCAATTTCTCTGAAGAATTCACCGTCCATCATCATCCGGGCGCAGCACGGCTTGTGATGTTCCAATGAAACGAATTCGCCATAACCGAATTTTTCTTTCCATTGAGGCAGATTTTCGGGGATGATATGGGTGTGAATATCAATGCTAAGGATGTCTTTATCGGGGGAATTCATGTTGCAAAAATAAGGAATGCAAAAAAAGAGGGAGATATTAATTTAAGAGAGCTTCATTATTCATAAAAAAATGTGTTGTTTCGTTGTGCATGAGCGAGACTCGAAATATAGACATGTGGTCGGCCACGAGTATGGTGGTAGCCAATATGGTGGGTACAGGCGTTTTTACCAGTTTGGGATATCAATTGTTTGATACACAGAGTGGTTTTGCCTTATTAATGATTTGGATTGCCGGTGGTTTGATCGCGCTCACAGGTGCTTTTAGCTATGCAGAGATAGCCGGTCGCTTATCTAAAGATGGAGGCGAATTTCATTTTTTATCGGAAATATTTCACCCGGCACTGGGTTATATGGCCGGATTTGTGAGTACCACGGTTGGATTTGCGGCACCTGTAGCAGGAGCCGCTCTGGCCTTGGGGGCCTATTTGCAAGGCGTAATTCCTGCAGTTAGCGGTCCACTTATCGGAATATTAGTCATTATTGGATTGAGTTTGTTACACGCAAGGAGTTTATCCATAGGATTGCTGTTTCAGCGGATTTCGACACTGGCAAAGGTGTTGCTAATGTTGGTTTTTATATTTTCGGGATGGTATTTAGGCAATAAATCTAACATCGATTTCAGTCCGAATACCGCTGCATTGAATGAAATTTTTGATGGATTTTGGTTCAAAGCAAGTTTTTCGGTGAGTTTGGTGTGGGTATCGTTCGCGTACAGCGGTTGGAATGCAGCGGCTTATATTGCGGGGAGTATTGAAAATCCGAGGCGCAATCTGAGTCGCTCGATCCTACTCGGTACTTTAGTGGTTATGGTGCTTTATGCGGCTTTGAATTGGGTGTTTTTGAGCAGTACCCCCATAGAATTATTGAAAGGGAAAAAAGAAGTGGGATTGATTGCGGCACAGCAAATTTGGGGTCCGAATTGGGGCATATTTATGGGTGGCGTGATCAGTATTTTATTGGTTTCGACTATAAGTTCGATGATTTTTACCGGACCGAGGGTATTGAAAACGATGCTAGAAAAAGTCCCTCAATTGCGCTATTGGTCGGAATTAAATTCACAACAAATTCCCATGCGGTCTATATGGTTACAGGCGGTGGTGAGCATCGTTTTATTGCATCTGATGGACTTTGAATCGTTGATATATTATGTAGCTTTTACCCTTTCGTTATTTACTTTTTTAACCGTTTTAGGACTGTTTGTTCTTCGTTTCAAACAAGGTAAGCCGAGTGGTTATAATGCCTGGGGATATCCCCTAACGCCGTTGGTGTTTTTGATAATGACTGCGAGTGTGTGCGTTTTTTTCGTCCAGATGAAGCCTTTTGAAAGTTTGATGGGATTTGCCACGGGCATAGTAGGCTTGGTATTTTGGTTTATGAGTAGGTCACAACGCCATATTTAGTACTTTTGCATCATGGAATTATCGGTATTGATAAAAAGCGTAGAGGATGCCATCCGTAAAATGGGTTTAGCAGAGGATGAATCGAAGGCGGATGAGAATGGTCAGTGGATTTTATTGAAAAATGAGATGCCGGTTTATATCGATGTTTGGCAAGATAGCGAATCTACTCCTTGGAACTATTTTGTTTTTAAAGAGGATGCCAGCGTTTTTCAGATTACCATCCCGTTTACATATGCGCCCACATTAAAGCGAAACGAATTCTTGCAAGAATTATTGATTGTAAATTTGAATTTGATGTTTGGGAAGTTTTCCTATAACGAAAAAGACAATGCCACGGTACTGACGTATAGAATATCTGGACATACCTTTCAACCCGATTCTTTGCAATTGATCATAGATGCCTTAGCCTATTATTCTGAGATGGCCTATCACGTTCTTAAGGATGAATTTGGATTGAAGCGCATTCATGCCACCCAATAATGACACACATGAAATACATATATTTACTAATGGCCTTTGTAGGATTTAGCGCTTGCGAGACCAAGAAAACAAGTCAAATCGACGTATTAAAATCTACGTATCAATTGGCATTAGCCGCTGAAGATCGTGAAACTGTAATATCCACGCTTACGCAGTGGGTAGCTCAAGATTCTACGGCAGATGCCTGGGTTTTAGACACCTTGGCTTATTACCATTATTTCTATAAGGTAATTCCCGGTATGGTTCGCAGTTCTAAAACACCGATGTTTTACACCGAAAAGGGTTTAAATAAGAACCCGAATAGTTTGTTCTTAAGAGATATTAAGGCCAAATTATTGCTAGAGGAAGGTAAAGACACAGCGGCGTTTGAAATGTTTGAGGTGATGTGGAAGGAAACGCAAGATCCTACCTATTATTGGGATTTAACATGGATACAGATTGCAAGAGGCCGAATGGCTGAGGCAGATTCTATGATAACGGTAGCATTAGGCGATGCCACCTTAAAGGATAAAAAGGTAGCCATGGAACATATCCAAGCCCAACTTACTGAAAGGGTATCGACCGAAGCAGCGTTTTTGTTCTTGAAGTATCAGTTGGCGGTTGCCAACCGCAACATTATGCAAGGTGCTGAATTCTTGCAAAAGGCTCTGGAGATCGAGCCGAATTTTTATGCGGCACGCCGAAGTATTATGGATTTACAGCGCATGAGCGCCGCGAATCGATAATTTCGTGCGGTTCTTTTGATTTCAAATCGAAAAAACATCAAATATCTGTAGAAGCCCAATTTTATTGGGGTTTACAAAGGATCAAAAAAAGTTAACGGGACACTATTAATCTAAATAATAATATCCCATCTCATAGGTGCCGACGATCATTTTATGGTCGCTCGGCACTTTTTTTATGCTTTCGTATTTCAAGCACTGGATAGGATCGGAATAAAGTTGATAATCAATTCTAAAGCTTGGGAAAGGTCCTTTGTACGTGGTTTCGAGTCCGCTACCTCGTGTTACGAATGCATCGTTTAAATCTTCTGAAAGCTCGTAATAGGTGTAGCTCATAGGTACATCGTTGAAATCGCCAATGACGAGTTTGGGAAGTTTACAATTTGAAATTTCCTCTTTGAGCGCATCCACTTGTGGGGCTCTTTTTTCGTAAGCGATTCGGATTCGATTGATGATGCCTTCGGTGGTGTTTTTATCGAATGTTTGATCGGCATTTACCTCTTCAATAGCCTTATAATCGGTTTTGTTAAACCGGATGGATTGTAAATGGATATTGTAAATTCGGATGCTGCGTTCGGATTTTGGATTGTTCAGATCCGGTATGCCTATATCCGCATACATGGCCATATTTCCCGTAGGCTGGGAGAAATATATTTTGTCCCAATTTTTAATGCGATACTTAGAAAGTATGCACATACCGTAATTGCGATTGGGCTGCAATTGATAGCATTCGGAATACGGCAAGTTTAACTTTTTTCCTAGTTCTTTCATTAGCTTTTTGAGATTCCCGTTAGGATTAAAAGCTTCTTGAAAAAGGACTAAATCGGCGTTTTGTTCGGAAATTATTTTAACGATGCTATCAACATCTGAGGTGTTGCGATTTATGCCAAACAAATTGGCATTATAGGAGATTATTTTTAGGGGCTGTACCGCAGAATCGCTGGAAGTAGAGTTCCATTGCACATAAAGTTGAGCGCCATTGATATTGAAAAGGAGTGCAAATAAGGGAATGATCAGACGGAGTTTAAACTGAATAGCCCAATAAACGAGCAATACAAAGTTCAAGACATACCAAACGGGGAAGGCCATTCCAACAAGGGCCACGGTACTCGAATACACAGGAGAAAGCGCGGGCGACTGTCCAGAAATGAACAGCAAGAGTGCCGCTAAAAGGGTAACAGGAAGTACGGCTAAATTGAGAATTTTAAGTATCAACCTCACGATTTCTTATTACTCGCTTTAAAAAGGGTTTCTTTTTCTTTTTTGCTAAGGGAATCGTATCCGCCGGCACTGATTTTATCGAGGATGCGATCGATTTCATCTTGGCTTGGATGGTTCGGCGTCTGAATGTCTACGTGTGCACTTCTTTTAGGTTTCGAAGATTTCTTGGGGAAATTTATCTTGGGAAAATTCCACAGTCCTTTCAGTTCTGTAATATATAGGAAGCCAAACAAATAGCCTCCTATATGGGCTTGATATCCCCCGGCGTTCGTGGGTCCAAACATGCCAATTAAGTCAAATGCTACTTTAATTAAAACGATCCAGCGTATTTCTACTTCAACCACTCCAAATAGGAATACCCTATAATTTGGCGCAAAAATGGCGGTTGCTGCTAATATAGCGGCGATACCTGCTGATGCACCCACTAAAGGGTACGGTTGTTGGAAAAGGGTACTGAAACCATAAAATGTAAAAACGCCTAAAATTCCCCCGCCAAAGAAAAGGGTATAGATATGTTTTTTACCAATAAGATCCTCTAATATTATTCCCACGAAATAGAGCCACAGCATGTTTCCAAGTAAGTGGAACAATCCGTCGTGCACGAAAATGCAGGTGATGATGCTGTAGAATGAGGCGTATAGCGGCTTGGTAGGATTAAAGCTCAGGAAATAAAACAGGGCGTTGCCAAAAGGGAACAAACGGAGCAATCCTAGAAATGCAAATACGATAACATTGGCCCAAATGAGGTTTACAACGGCCCGATTAAGGGGGTCGAAAGGTTTACTATTGAATCTGAATAGAGGTCTGTTGGTTATCATTTTACAAAATAGCGCTGCCAAATTTTAACGAATAAGAATCCGAATAAGGCACCGCCAATATGCGCAAAGTGAGCGATATTATCCGATTCTAAGTCAATAATTCCGAGCAATACATCTAAACCAACGATAATGGGCACCAAATATTTTGCTTTGATAGGATAAGGCAAGAATAAAAAGATCATGCTTTCTTCGGGATAGAGCAAAGCAAAGGCGGTCATCACGCCGTATAATGCGCCGCTGGCACCTAACATTGGCGGATACGGCACAAATTCATGTCCGGAAGTAATATTTGGAAACAGATAACCCGTTTGGTCAAAGATCCAATACGCCATCCAACCAAAATGCAATAAAACGGCTCCTAAGCCACTAACGAAAAACAGCTTTAAAAATAAAGAGGTACCCAAGCGATGTTCTACCACCATCCCGAATGAAAAGAGGGCGATACCATTAAAAAGGATGTGGCTAAAACCGCCGTGACAAAAAATATGGGTAATCAATTGCCAAATGCGGAAGTTCTCAGAATCGGGATAGAATAAATACCAATTCGTTGGATCAATACCCACTCTGGGCAAGGCGGTTTGGGCCATGGCGCCCAAAACCATGATTATGAGTATATTCTTGAGGCCCGGAGGCAAGTGAAACGTCATATTCTTTTCTTTTTATTGAATAATTCAAAGATACTATCTGCTCCGAGAGTAACATAGATTTGTTTTCCATCGAAGGTGTATTGCGGCATTTCGCTTTGGAAAAGGCCATTTAATAAAAACTCAAATTCTTCTTTGGTACGCGCAAGGGCTTGTTTGCTGGCACTTTGCCGCGACATACTAAGGGCCAAAGCGTGATTTTTGCTGAGCTTTATATCGCCGGCGGTTTGTTCGTAATCATCAATAATTTGCTCTATTAGCGCCTGTTCGTCGCAGGCCGGCAACTGGGCGGGCAATCCATTTATAATGATGGCATTTCCACCGAAATGTCCTAAATCAAAGCCTAAATGAGAAAACGCTTCCATTAACTCCAATAATATGGCCAGTTTAGCAGGGGGCAACTCGATGGTTCTTGGAAAAAGTAGTTGCTGGGAATGTCCTTTTTGTCGTTCTAATTGTTGAAAATACTGATTGAAAAACAGGTGTTGTTGCGCCCTTTTGATATCAACGATATGCAAATTGCGGTTTACATTGCAAGCCAAATAAGCTTCGGAAAGCACAAAATAACCACTTATCTCAGGTTTGCTATCGGTTTCTTTTGATGGAAATAAATTGGATTTAGCATGGTTATTAAGTTCATCAAAGCGCGAGCGCGATCCATCGGTGGGACCCAGTATTTTTTCCCAATCTTGTCCTTGATAGCGATTGGGGAAATTATCCTTCGGAAACGGATTGTAATGGTTTTTGGGGGAATTAGATCCGGGCTGGGAGGCGCTGAAATCGTTCCAATTCGGGGTTTTGGTAAAGGGATCAGACGTCATCCAATTTCCCAAGGAATCATTAGAAAATTGGGTGTCGTTTTGGGGAATAATAAAGGCGTTAAGCGATTTCCTCAGGGCGGCTTTTATGATGTTGTAAATATGCCGCTCGTCTTCAAATTTAACCTCGGTTTTCGTTGGGTGCACATTTACATCGACTTTGCTCGGGTCGATGGTAAAAAATAGGGCATAGGTCGGAAATTGCTCAGGTTCGAGTATGCCCTCGTAGGCCTGAGTAACCGCGTGGTGGAAATACGGACTTTTAATAAATCGTTCATTAACGAAGAAAAATTGGTCGCCCCGGGTTTTCCTCGCCAACTCAGGCGCTCCAATATATCCGTGTATGCTTATAATTTCGGTGGGCTCATCTACTTCGATGAAGGCATCGATCTTTTTGCGACCCAATACATCTGCGATGCGCTCTTTAAGCGGCCTTATGGGGAAGTCAAAAACTTCTTGATTTTGATTGTACAGTTGAAAGGCGATTTTCGGATTCGCCATGGCTTGGCGTTGAAACTCTTCGAAAATATGTTTGGTTTCTACCGTTATCGACTTTAAAAAATTGCGTCGGGCTGGAATATTAAAGAATACATTTTTAACAGCTATGGAAGTGCCAACGGGGGCACTGCATATACTTTGTTCGAGGCATTCGCTGGCTTCGATTCTGATAAAGGTACCTACCTCATCTGATTGCCGGCGTGTTTTCATTTCCACTTGCGCTACGGCCGCAATCGATGCCATGGCTTCTCCTCTAAAACCGTAGGTTTTGAGCGAGAATAGGTCTTCGGCTCGGTTTATTTTTGATGTAGCATGACGTTCCCAACAGAGTCGGGCGTCGGTTTCGCTCATGCCTTTACCGTTGTCGATAACCTGCACCAAGGTGCTTCCACCGTCTTTAATGAGCAGTTTGATATGCGTTGCGCCTGCATCGATACTATTTTCTAATAGCTCTTTTACGATGCTTGACGGTCTTTGAACTACCTCTCCCGCCGCAATTTGATTCGCAACCGCATCTGAAAGTAACTTGATTATTCCGGACAAAACAGGCTCAACTTTAGCATTCGAATTTACGCATTGGGCTTTAGATAAACCAATCCTTGCCAGCCGTCTTGCGATTTTTGCAATTCTTTTTTCAATAAAAGATCCCCAGCACGGGCATCCACTTGGGGGATGTCGTTTTCTTGCAAACCGCTGATAAACATGATGCCGCCCGGTTTTAAAACCCGCTCGTAGTCGGCTAAATCTGCCAATATTACTTCGCGGTGAATATTGGCAATTACCACATCAAAGTAGGCATTGTATTGATTTTCAAGTAGGGCAGCGGTTCCACAGGAAACTTTGGTGCGCTTACACGCATTAATTACTAAATTATCGTTTGCATTATCTACTACCCAATCGTCAATTTCTATGCCCCAAACCTCTTTCGCGCCCAACATTTCGGCTGCAATCGCCAAAATACCCGTTCCCGTTCCCATGTCTAAAACGGCGGCGTTTTGAATACGCTCGGAATAGGCATCTAAATAAGAAAGCATGAGTTGGGTGGTGCCGTGATGTCCGGTTCCGAAACTCATGCGAGGTTCAATCGTGATGACATGCGTTTTATTAGATTCGGGATGAAAAGGAGCACGCACGTGAAACGGACCCACATCGATAGGTTGGAAATAGTTCTCTTCCCATTTTTGATTCCAATTTTCATAAGGGTGTTCGAGCCATTCTATATCTTCCACATAGAGGGAAATTAGGGCTTCAATTTCACCTTTTAATGCCTCGGTAAGGCTACCGGCTTTAATAAAAGCCCGCAAATCTTGGTCATCAGAATCGAATGAATCGAAGTCGTAACCGCTTAAAAAGGCCGTGGCAATGTCAATATCATCGGGCGAAATGCCTTTGGCACGGGCCCGAAGCTCGAAATAATAAGGGGTATTGTTCATACTATATTTTGGGGGAAATTATTTTGTGGCCAGTTGCAAATTGCACTCGCCGAATTGCGCGTTATACCCAATGGTAAAGGGCAGTTTTGCAGGTTTTTCTATTTGATAACGCTCTTTTAAATCGGGTTGGAATAAATTGCTAAATAAGGGTATCACGCGGGTATATTCGCCTAACAGCTGCACCTTATATCCTGAGTCTTCCAATAATTTCAAAGGTATTCCGCTGTCGTCTTGTAAAACGATCGGACTCGCTTGGGTGCACGTATTGCGGATCCACGAAAAGTAGCTTTTGTGCATCAAATAAGTGGCCGCCTTCAAGAAGGTGGCGGTATTATGATGCTTTTCCATGAATTTAGCTGCTGGAATTAAGGATTTTACTTTGTTATCGATGTAATACACCCCGCTATTGGCTAAATTCTCAGCAAAATAAATCAACTCTTTTACTTGTTTATCGCCCTTAGCCGCATATCCTATTCTATAGCCTTTTTTACCGTGTTTTTGGATGCCGATATCTGAAACGTCGCTAAAATCTCCGTTTTTATCAAAGTTCATGGCTTTCACATAATGGATTTGCTTATTGGCTTTGGCCAAATAGTATAAACACGTATGTACGGTGCCATTGAGTAGGCCTTTTTCAAAGTCAATGGCCATAGATTTGGTTCTAAAGAATCCCAATTTATGCGGATAAAACAGCGATTTTTCCAAATCGGTTAGGTAGGTGGCCAAGAGCTCTCGATTCACAGAATCGGGATTGAATAAATATCCGGGAGGCTCTAATCCTACCATTATAATAGTGTCTTTGTCTGGGAAAAATAAATTGGCATAAAAGAAATCACCACCCGCAAATGGATATAATAAAGTTCTAGTTGGATATTTCGTATTGTACTGTTGCTCAGATACCCAATTTTGAATCGGTTTTGCTACTTTTTCATTTAATACATCCCATTTTTGAGAGCTGTTGCGTGCATAGTGTTTCCAAACTTCGATGTTTGAATTATTTTCGCCATACAAAGTGGTATCTCCCGATAGCATTAAGGCAAAACGATTCCACTTTGGATCAACCGGTGGTAATGTAGGGATGGTTTCGGTTACCGTTTCTTTTTGGGTAGCGGTAGTATCATCAGAGGCGGGAACTGCGGTGTTATTAGACTGACAAGCAAATAAAATGAGGCTGCTGGCAGCAGCGAGAAATGGTAATTTCATAGTGCTATTGGACAACAAATCTAAAGGAAAAAGAATCAAAAAGGGAGCTCGGTTTGGGGTTTTTGATAGGATTCTATGGCCCATGAGGCATTTCTATTGATGCTATTCTTATTTAATAGCGGATTTACTGGGTGTGCGTGCAGAAATTCCGTGGCTTGGGGCCTGCATAGTTCTTGTCGTTCTTCGACGTTTCCGTGCAGCCATTGGCCAAGGGTATCGCCATGCAGCATCACCGGCATTCGGTTTTTAGCATTGTGAATCTCCGACATGATCCCACGGGCTTCCGTGGTTAAAATCGTGTAGGTTCGTTGCCACTGGTTGTTGATTTTAATGTCTTCATAAAGTCCACCAAACCACAAAAAATCATCGGTTTTGCTGGATATATAATAAGGTACACGCAATTTTCCTTGGTGTTGCCATTCGAAAAAACCATTGGCTACGACGATACAAGGCCGGCGCGACCATGCATCCTTGAAAGCGGGTTTTTCGAAGGCGGTTTCACTGCGTGCATTCAGGGTTACCTTTTGAATTTCAGATTGCTTTTCTGGATCATCTGCCCATGACGGAATCAATCCCCACTGCGCCAACTCCCACTTTTTGGATGCCGTGCAGATAGGCAATTTGGGATGTTCAAATCCGCTAAAAAAGAATCCCGGTATCGGAATTTGCAGGTTATTCGGATCGAAAGGCAGCTTGTTTTGGACTTGATGTACAGAATACGAAAAGCACATAAAATTCGAATTTAAGCCCTCTCGGGGGAAATCAAAGAACGGCGGAGTAAAATTGGTCGAAATATTAGGCCGAAAGCTCGCATGAGTTAGGTAAAAGAGATAAAAAATAACGAGTTTTGCGCTTATATATAAACCAAATGAGTAACCGTACTTTTACAATGATTAAACCGGATGCCGTTGCTAACGGACATGCGGGAAAGATTCTCGACCACATTATTTCTGCTGGATTTCAAGTTAAAGCTATGAAATACATTCATTTAACTGAAGCTCAAGCAGGTGCATTTTACGAAGTACACAAAGAGCGTCCCTTCTACGCGGATTTAGTATCTTTCATGACTAGTGGACCTATTTATGCGGCAATTTTAGAGAAGGAAAACGCAGTAGCCGATTTCCGTACCTTAATTGGTGCTACCGATCCACAAAAGGCAGATGCGGGTACCATCCGTAATTTATACGCTAAGAGCATCGATGCCAACGCCATTCACGGAAGTGATAGCGACGAAAATGCCGCTATCGAAGGAAGTTTCTTTTTCACCCCTTCGGAGGTATTTTAAACCAAAATTTGAACTAACTTGCTGCCTCCTCCTTGGAGGCAGTTTTGTTTATGGAAAATCGTAGAAAATTAGCGGACTTAGAAATGTTAGAAGGTCCGCATAACCGATTCACCGAATTGGTTTTTGGATTTCGGGTATTATTGGAGTTTTTAAAAGGATTCAGGAAGTTGCACTTCGTTGGGCCTTGTTTGAGTGTATTCGGATCGGCTCGGTATAAGCCGGGAGACCTGTATTACGAACAAGCCCGTGAGATGGGAGGCAAAATAAGTGAATTGGGATTCACGGTATTAACCGGTGGAGGTCCGGGTATCATGCAAGCCGCCAATCAAGGCGCGAAAGAGGCCAAAGGAAAAAGTATCGGGGTCAATATAGAATTGCCTTTTGAACAGGAAATCAATCCTTTCGTGGATGTAAGCGTAGACATTCGTTACTTTTTTGTGCGTAAAGTCTTGTTATTTAAATATTCTTTCGGCTTTATCATATTCCCAGGAGGTTTTGGAACCTTAGACGAAATGTTCGAAGCCCTAACGCTTATCCAAACGCAAAAAATGCCTTGGTTTCCGGTCGTATTGATAGGTAAAGACTATTGGAAGGGACTTTTAGAACAGGTAAAAGACATGGAAAAAGGCAAAACCATATCTCCAGAAGACTTGGATTTATTCCTTATAACCGACGATATGGATGAAGCTTTGGCGTATATCCATGATAAGGTGGCTTTGATGCCGAAAAAGAAGCAGCGCTTCAAGCGTTTGTGGCTCTTGGGAGAGTAGTTCTAGCAGGAATTTCCTTTCTATATTTTAGCAATGAAATCAACTTTAGTTCCATCAAGCCTACGCTTCCTATCTATATTTTAGCGGGTTCGATTTTGAGGGAATTTCCCATCTGTTTTTAGGCATAAATCGACTCTGTTACCATTAAGCCTTCGTTCTTTTAGGCTTTGAGTCCGGGTTCGGTTTTGAGGGAATTTCCCATCTGTTTTTAGGCATAAATCGACTCTGTTACCATTAAGCCTGCGGTCTTTTAGTCTTAGAGCCAGGGTTCGGTTTTGAGGGAATTTCCTATCTGTTTTTAGGCATAAATCGACTCTGTTACCATTAAGCCTGCGGTCTTTTAGTCTTAGAGCCAGGGTTCGATTTTGAGGGAATTTCCCTTATGAAATGTATTAAAATTGGGCGTACCTTTGCGCCATGAAAGGTCCTATTTCTCAGTTTGTAGAAACGCATTACAAGCATTTTAATGCAGCGGCTTTGGTAGATGCAGCCAAAGGATACGAAACCCATTTAACCGAGGGTGGTAAAATGATGGTGACCCTAGCGGGTGCCATGAGTACCGCCGAACTGGGTAAGAGTTTTGCTGAAATGATACGCCAAGGTAAGGTAGATATTATTAGCTGTACCGGTGCCAACTTAGAAGAGGATATCATGAATTTGGTGGCGCACAACCACTACAAACGCGTACCTAATTATCGCGATTTGAGTCCCCAAGACGAATGGGATTTACTCGAGAATCATTACAACCGCGTAACCGATACCTGTATCCCTGAAGAAGAGGCGTTCCGACGTTTACAGAAACATATTTACGGTATTTGGAAGAAGGCGGAAGATTCGGGCGAACGTTTCTTGCCCCATGAATATATGTATCAAATTTTGTTAAGCGGCGAATTAGAGCAGTATTACGAAATTGATCCTAAGAATAGTTGGATGTTGGCGGCCGCAGAAAAGAATTTACCGATTGTAGTTCCCGGTTGGGAAGATTCTACTATGGGTAACATTTTTGCGAGCTACGTAATTAAGGGTGAGTTGAAGGCCTCTACCATGAAAAGTGGTATTGAATACATGACGTATTTGGCCGACTGGTATATCAAAAATTCAGAAGGTAAAGGAATCGGATTCTTTCAAATTGGGGGCGGTATTGCCGGCGATTTCCCAATTTGTGTAGTGCCGATGCTATATCAAGATATGGAAATGGAAAACATTCCTTTTTGGTCGTATTTCTGCCAAATTTCTGACAGCACCACGAGTTACGGTAGTTATTCGGGCGCCGTTCCGAATGAAAAAATTACTTGGGGGAAATTAGACATCGATACGCCTAAGTTTATCGTAGAAAGCGATGCCACTATTGTGGCTCCGTTGATTTTTGCTTGGGTTTTGGGTTGGTAAATTCGAAAATATGTCGAATTTAATTCCCGTATTCAAAGAGATAAAAGCATTTGTTTTTGATGTTGACGGTGTAATGACGCCCGGACAGGTTTTGGTAACCGAAGAGGGCTATATGTTGCGTTCCGTTAACATCAAAGACGGTTTTGCCTTGCAGCATGCCGTAAAAACAGGATATCACGTAGGCATTATTTCCGGGGGAAAATCTGAAGGAATGCGCAAGCGTTTCGAAGGACTGGGAATCACGCATATCTACTTAGGACAACAAGAAAAGGTAACGGCGTTCCAAGACTTCCTACAGAAAACAGGATTAACAGCCGCGCAAGTGGCGTATATGGGCGACGATTTACCCGATGTGCCGGTTTTGGAGCAGGTGGGATTGCCTTGCTGTCCGAAGGATGCCTGTGGCGACGTGTTAGAGGTGGCGCATTTTGTAAGTCAGGCCGCAGGTGGACATGGTTGTGTAAGAGATTTAATAGAACGCACCATGAAATTGCAAGATTCTTGGCACAATGATGAAACACATAAATGGTGATTTCATTTTAAATCTGCTATATTTGGCACATGATCGCCAAGGAACTAATTTCAGAACAATTGCACGCGTTGCGGACTACCGATTCGGTAGAAACCGCTATTGATTACTTGGCAACGCAAGGATTTTCGGAATTGCCCGTACTCGAGAATAAAACGATTTACAATTATTGCCGTTTACAATCGCTGTATTCATTAAACGATAAATCGCAGATATTATCAGAGGTAGTAGCGGCTAATCCACATGCGCCAAAAGCGTTAGAGGATCAACATTTATATGAATTGGTGCCTATGTTAGCGGCGAATGAGTTGTCGGTGTTGGGAGTTGTGGATGTGGAAGGTGCCTACATGGGTGCGATCGATCAAAAACAAATCAACAAACTCATTACCCAATCATTAACGTATAGGGGTATGGGAGCGGTATTGGTTTTAGAATTGGAGGAGAAGGATTACACACCCGCCACGATTGCCCGGTGGATTGAAGAAAATGGAGCCAAAGTTCTGGGATTGATGGTAAGTCAATTGGAATTCGGCCGTTTAAAGGTAAATATTAAGGTAAATACGACGTACGTAAGGGGCATTATGGCCACTTTGGAGCGTCAAGGGTACCGCGTTTTGCAGGTGTTTTTATCGGAAGATAGCAACGACAATAACGATCATGAAATTGATTTGGCATTGCGTTTTTTCGACCTGTAAGCTGATTTCGTGACATTTTTGTGGATAAACTAAAGAAATCTTGAGAAATACAAGGTCATAAAGCTGCGTTTAAATATCTTTGAAAGCCTATTGTATTTTTTATGACCCAACATTCTGATTCTCCTTCAACCATTAACTTAATTGACGAGTCGCAAGTTAAACCCATAACCTTAGTTAGTGTGGTTAATTTCTTTTGGCGTTGGCGCAAGGTTTTTTTGATAAGTTGCGCGGTTGCAGCGGTAATTGCTACTGTGGTTACGCACCCCTCTATCACCAAGCCCAAATATAGAGCTCAGCATATTTTTTATCCTACCAAAAACAACTCGATTTCAAATGCCCTTTTAACCGAATTGAATCAAAGGCAACAAGATCCTTTGGAGTTTGGGGAGGAAATTGAGGCAGAAAAAGCATTACAGATTATTCAATCGGGTACTTTATTAGGCAGATTGGTGAAAAACTTTGACTTGATGAAGCATTACGGAATTGATCCCAAAAAAGAGAAATTCCCTAAATACGCCTTAGACAATAAAATCAAAGAGAATTTCAATTTTGAGCGCACGCGATATTTGAGTATCAAAATCGAAGTTTTAGATGAAGACCCTGCAATGGCGGCTAAATTAGCCAATGGCATTGCCGATTTATACGATTCAATTAAAACAGAAGTTCAAAATCAGATTGCCACACCCGCTTTAGACATTGTGCGCCGGGCTTTAGAAGAAAAGCAGCGTAAAATTCAAAATATCAAGGATGAATTGAGAGATTTGGGAACTAAAGGCATTACCAATTACGAGGAACAATCGCGTGCCCTAGCAGAAGAAATTTACAAGGCGCAGTCTTCAGGTCGTACCGGCCAGTTGCAGCAGTTACTCGATGAGAGAAAGTCTCTGGTAGCCAACGGGGGTGACTTTATTGCCCTGAACGAGTTGATTAAGCTCGAGGAAGAGAAGGAGAGTAACTTAATTACTCAGTTTGAAAAACGGCAAGTAGACGTAGGCGAAACCTTATCGCATAAGTTTACCGTAGAATCTGCCACGGTTCCTGAAATCAAGTTCTGGCCTAAACGCAGTTTCGTATTGCTGCTTTCCGTTTTAAGCACCTTTTTGGCAACAGCGGTCGTATTGATTACCGTTGAACTGTTCAGTAAAAAATAATTTCCATGCAATTGTCCTTAAATCAGCTGGATGCAAGGCGGAAAATCGTCTTGTTTGTGGTTTTATTGCTGCTGATTTCTGGCATGATTTGGGGCATTCTGAATGCGGCGTATTGGATATTGCTGCTTCCAGCGGCGGTATTGGTTTTGTACGCTTCTGTGTTGTTTACTGAGAAAACACTTCTTTTGTTTGGTGCCATTACGCCTCTAGCTATCAATATTGAAGATTTAGGAGGTGGTTTTGGATTGTCGCTACCCACAGAGCCCATATATATCTTCCTATTCGTGTTAATGGGCATACATATATATAAGGAAAGAGCTATAAACGTGCTCTATTTGAAACATCCTGTGGTGCTTTTTGTGAGTTTGTATTTGGCATGGCTTTGGATAAGCACCTTGTTTTCGAGTATGCCCTTGGTGAGCGCAAAATTCAGTTTGGCCCGAACTTGGTACATTACCTTGTTTTTCTATTTGGGACTTTTAATATTTTCTAATTACGAAAGAATACATTTTTATCTCAAATGGTTCATGGCGTTTATGCTCATCATGGTTGGATATACCTTGTTGATGCATTCTCAATATGGATTTTCTCGCTCGGCCAGTTACGGGATATCTTGGCCTTTCTTTCCAGACCACGGAATGTATGCGGCGGCCATTGCTTACGGCGTATTTGTTTTGTTGATTTATGCGTTGTACGTCAGACAATTTGGAATGCCCATTTCGGCGGGTCCTATAATATTGTTGTTATTAGGCATATTGCTTTTTGCCATAGTAGTAAGTTTTACCCGAGCCACTTGGCTGAGTTTGATTGTGGCTTTAGGGGCGTGGTTGTTAACCCGTTTTAGGGTTCGATTTTATTGGATAGTATTGGCTTTTCTAACGGTAGGAACGGTTGCGTTTTTGAAGCAAAATGACATACAATATGCGTTAGAAGCCAATAAGCAGGGCAGCAGCGACGAGCTGGAAGGTCACGTGAAATCGGTGAGCAATATTTCTACAGATCCGAGTAATTTAGAGCGCATCAATCGCTGGAAATGTGCCGCGCGGATGGTTTCGGAGCGACCTATTTTTGGTTTTGGTCCCGGTACTTATGTGTTTCAATATGCGCCCTTTCAGAAGAGCAGCGAATTAACCATTATCAGCACGCATTCTGGAGATTTAGGAGATGCCCATTCGGAATATTTTTCAGCGATGAGTGAAACGGGTTTTATAGGCATGTTTTTTTGGTTGGGAATTGTATTTGCTACCTTATCTAGCGCGTTTAACATTATTTATACCACCCCCTCTTTGAAAATTCGCCTCACTACGTACATGGTTTTTTTAGGGTTGGTATCCTATCATGCGCATGCGGTTTTGAATAATTACAGTCAATACGATAAATTGGCGGTTCCCTTGTGGGCATTTACCGCTATCATTGTAGCTTTAGATATTCGCAATAAACGATTAATCCGTGCTGAGAAATCTCTTACGCCATAAGTACTTTTTAACGGGGGCCATTATTTGTGGGGGCTTCCTTTTATTGTCTTTTTTGGGATATGGAATCACGCTCGATGCTACCCCTCAAGCGAACCGTTTGATGCCCGAGTGGGCGCAATTAAAGCCAGGTTCTCAAAAGTACGGAGTGCATTTGAAAAGAAAGGCAGATCGTTCATTTTGGTATTGGTTAAGCGGCGATGAGGGCGCTGGAGAGGTATTGAGTGTTTCCGGTGAAGTTACATTAGGGAAAGATTCAATATCGTTTGTTTATGAGAAGACAGGCATGCCAATGCGGGTAGCTAAAAGCGATTTAGAATCGGAAGAAGCGGCATCGTTTCGATTTCTTTTGGGAACCGATAACTTCGGGCGTGATATATTGAGCAGGCTGATTATAGGGGCAAGAATTTCTCTGAGTATTGGCTTCTTAGCGATGTTATTGAGTTTAATCATTGGTATAGGCATTGGATTGTCGGCAGGATATTTCGGGGGTAGGGTAGATGCGGTATTAAGTTGGCTGATTACGGTTTTTTGGTCGATACCAACGTTGTTATTGGCTTTGGGCCTGAGTGTTTTCATGGGGAAGGGTTATTATCAGGTTTTGATAGCCACCGGATTGTCTACTTGGGTAGAAGTGGCGCGTTTTGTAAGAGGGCAAACGCTGCAATTGA
>CBFHXF010000028.1:4040-25739 GCA_965659745.1 Bacteroidia bacterium | reverse complement strand
ACCGACACACCGGTTATGAAGCCAAAAACGACCGCGGTTGGATCATCGACTTGAAATTTGTATTTGTGGAAGGAGAGCCCCTCCGAGACGTTTTGGGTATCAAACGCATGTATCAAAAAAGTGTGCCTTTTGGCGACGATGCCGTTTTTGAAGCCCAAACCCCTGATTATAGTTGGAGCCCGACTCCCGGAACTGAAACCTCCCGAATCAAAATCATTCAAACCGGTCACGGCATGGATCAACCCAGTAACTGCGCCGAATTCTGTCCGCGTTACCGCTACCTTTGGCTCGATGGCCAATACGTGGATACCTCTTTAGTGTGGCGCGACGATTGCGGCGCCAATCCCGTTTATCCGCAAGCAGGCACGTGGATATACGACCGTTCGGCTTGGTGTCCCGGACAAAACGTAGAAGAATACAATTTCGATGTAAAAGAAAATGGCGATTCGATGCATACGTTCGACCTCGACATGCAATCGTATACCAAAACATCGGGCAACAGCAATTACGTAATTACTTGCTATTTAATCGAATACGGCCCATTAAAGTACAACAGCGATGCGGCTATTTTAGATGTGATACAGCCCAGTAAGCACCCCCAACATTCGCGCTACAATCCGATTTGTTCAGAACCAATTGTCACGGTTCGTAACAACGGAACCACACCCGTGTATTCTTTAGATATTGAGTATGGAATTTCCGGGGGAAGCCTTTCTAAACACCATTGGGTAGGCAAGCTGATGTTTGGCGAAACGGCGCAAGTGCGCTTGCCCTATAAGATGGATTGGACACCTGTAAGCGACCATTTTGAAGCCCGGATTGTAAAATCAAATGGCAACTTAGATCAAGACGAAAGCAACAACTATATTAAGGTATCTATGCCTGCACCGCCTAAGTTATTGCCTTCTAAAATAGTAGTTATGTTCCGCACCAATAATGCCTTTAAGGAAACCTCATGGCGTTTATTAGATGCCGGGGGCAATATATATAAGGAACGTAATAACTTCGATGCCGCCAACACCATATACCGCGATACACTGGATCTATATAATGGGTGCTTTACTTTTGTAGTAGACGATTCGGGAGAACCTCCAGCGGAATATCCTCTTAATGAAGACGGTTTGAATTGGTGGGCCAATACGGCAGATGGCAATGGGGCCGTTCAATTACGCAATGCAACGAATGGCAGTTTGCTGCATACGTTTCCGGGAGATTTTGGGTCTGAAATACGATTAGAATTCAGCGTAGGATATACGATTAACACCCAAAAATTAGGCGCTTACACCACCGATTTAAAGGCATATCCCAATCCAGCTGAGAATAATTTCACATTAGATATTCCAGAAAGATTTGTAAAAAACGCAAGTTTTACTACGGTAGAAATTACCGATTTACAGGGCAAAGTAGTGTATTCACAAGGCTACAAGTCCATAGAGAGTGCGTTATTGGATATCCGCA
Source organism: Bacteroidia bacterium (assembly GCA_965659745.1). Taxonomy (GTDB): domain Bacteria; phylum Bacteroidota; class Bacteroidia; order NS11-12g; family UBA955; genus VMCP01. The sequence goes on along the minus strand of CBFHXF010000028.1, from coordinate 24,281 downwards.
CCGAAAATATAGCTAAAGGGATGTATCTCGTTAAATTGAAACAAAACCACGACCTTTGCACCACAAAAGTATTGTTACGTTAAGGTTTGGAAAAGTTATTGATATTTTCGGCTCCTTCAGGATCGGGTAAAACCACGGTTGTGAAGCATCTTATGGAAACCCTTTCCGATAGGTTGGGATTTTCGGTAAGTGCCACTACACGCAAGCCCCGACCAGGGGAAGAAAACGGTCGCGAATACCATTTCTTAACCGAAGAAGAATTTCGCAACCGGGTTGAAAACAAAGAATTCCTAGAACACGAAGAAGTGTATTCGGGCATCTTGTACGGAACCCTTTGGAGTGAAGTGCGCAAAATCTGGAACGAGAACAAAATGGTCGTTTTTGATGTGGATGTAAAAGGCGGACTTAATTTAAAGCAGGAATTCGGGGATCAAGCTTTGGCTATTTTCCTCAGACCTCCGAGTGTGGAAGTGTTAATGGAACGATTGACCAAAAGGAGTACAGAAGTAGAGCACGAGCTGAACGAAAGAATCAACAAAGCCACCTATGAGCTGAGTTTTGAAAACCAATACGATGTTGTAGTTGTTAATGATATACTAGAAGAAACCTTCGAAAAATGCGAAAGTCTGGTAAACAACTTTTTTGAGAAATGAGCGAGCGTATAGGATTGTACTTCGGGTCCTTCAATCCGATTCACGCGGGCCACTTAGAAGTGGCACAATACATGAAATCACATGCGCCCTTTGATGCCGTATGGTTTGTGCCCTCGCCTTTGAACCCTCACAAGTCAGGAGAAACACTTATTCCGGCCGAAACGCGTTTAGCGTGGGTAAAAAAGGCCATTGAGCAATTGCCCCAAATGGAATGCAAAGACGATGAATTTCATTTAAGCTTGCCTTCCTTTACGTATAAATCGGTAGTGCACTTTATGGCAAAATATCCACAACACAAGTTTGGAATTATAATGGGGGCCGATAATTTACATGGATTTCATACGTGGCAAAACGCCGAAGAATTAGCCAAAATGGCACCCCTTCATGTTTATGCACGTCCCGGATATGAAAAACCGCCTGAGCCATTGCCTTTTGAAGCTACCTGGTACGATGCGCCTTTAATTGATATTTCCGCAACGCAAATCCGCGATCTTTTATGGCAGGGTAAATCGATAGGAAATTTGGTTCCCTCTCAAATTGAAAACAACGTAAGGGATTTTTTCAACTCAAAGAGAAATAACCCCGAATTGCTCACGAATTAAAACGCATTAACTTCCGCTAGTTGATTCTTTAGCGAGTAACATCGCAATTTGATTACGCCTATCCTATCTATTAATTACGATTCTCGAGAGGGGTGTTTCTATTTCTGAGTCGATACAAGCGCAAGCGCACCAAGCCAATCGACAATCCGTAGGTAATCACAAAAGAGTAAAGGGCGTATACCAAAGCGGGTTTTTCCATGGCTGGATTTCCGAGAATTTCTCCAGCAACTAACAAAGCCAATGCCGTATTGTGCAATCCTATTTCTATCGCAATAGTGGTTGCATTTTTAAATGACATACCAAAAATCGCTGCTACCACATGGCCTAATAGAAATGCCCCCGCATTGAGCGCAATTACCAGTGGCGTTAATTCTAAAATTTCTTCTACCGAAATAGCCGTACCGCCAGATGATTCTCCTGCAAGAAATTTAATGGCAAAAACAAACACCAACAATATGGGGAATAGCAAGTTGACCGTTTTTTGCAATTGCATGATTTTCCGCCCCAACCGATATCGTACGAACATTCCCATTCCCGCAGGCAATATAGTTACCAAAAAAATAGTGAAAACCGTATCGAAAAACGGCAATGTTATAACCTCATTACCGGTATTAAAAAACACATCTAAAAACAGATTCACCATTAAAGGAATGGTAAAAAGCGTAATGATGGCATTGGATACGGTGAGAGAAACCGAAAGGGCCACATTTCCTTTAGCAAAATAGCTCACCAAGTTTGAGGTAACGCCACCCGGACAAACGGAAAGGATCAATACCCCTACTTTAAAGGCCGGTGGTAAATCAAAAAACGCTACCAATAAAATAGCAAACACGGGTAGCAAAACCATTTGAGTGAATAAACCGATGGCTAAAATGCGCGGTTGCTCGAACAGTTGTTGGAAATCAATTTTTCGCAGACTTAAGCCCAACCCAAACATGATGAGGGCCAAAACCAAATTGAGCAATAAATTAATATGTTCCCCAATGAATGTCACAGAATCCTATTTCAAGACAGGCAATAATAACTTAAAAAAATGGTACATATAATAAATGCCAATAGCTATCAGAACGTAACCAATATATTTACTTACATGGTAATAGATCTTGAAATTTAATTTTTTGCCAATGTAATCGCTCAAATATACTTTGCCCAAATCTAGGCTAAAAACCGTCAATAAAATGGCCATCATTTCTACTAAAATGAGGTATTTGTCTTCAGTTACCGAGTCGTGACCCACGGTAATAGCCCCAAGAATACCGACCCAAAGAATCAATACAAAAGGATTAAGTAAATTCACAAAGAAGCCTTGAAAAAAATTGGTTTTATGATCGATAGGCTTGTGAAGGCTTAATAAAAATTTACGGTAACCAACCACCACGCCCCTCACTCCCATAAAAAGAATTCCAAAAGCGGCAAATGCCGAAAAGCCTAATTGAAACTCAGGCGTGATGAAAAATTCCGCCAAGCCAAAAAAACAAGCTAAGGCCACCATTAAGTCGCTTAAGAAAATCCCTCCTGCCATACGCAAACCGGCTGATTTACCTCCTTTCAAGCCCATTTGGATGAGTGCAAAAAAGGTAGGACCTATGCTCATAATACCGAGAAACAGTCCGTAACCCACGCCTTTTAATACGGCCAACACCCAATCCATAGTCGCAAATTACGAGGGAAACCTCAAAGCGACAAATTCATGACACAAGTCATGAAAAAGATGTCTTTAGTATCTGAGCCATTTCAGGATACAGTGCTTTACTCGATGCTAAAATTTGATTCTCGAATATTACGTCGGGCTTGCCATCGAATGTACTCACCTCTCCGCCGGCTTCGGTAACCAATAAAATGCCGGCTGCAATATCCCATGGACTTAGGTTTAACTCAAAAAAGGCATCGAATCGGCCGCAAGCAGTATAAGCCAAATCTATAGCGGCAGAACCCATACGCCTCAGGCCTCGGGTATTGAGCATGAAATGGGTTAATACATCTAAGTAAGCGTTCATTTCAGCAAAATTGTGATACGGAAAACCCGTTGCCAATAAAGAATCTTTCAAGTTGGCGTTATCGGCCACTTTAATAAGGGTATCGTTCAAAAATGCCCCTTGTCCTTTAATAGCCGTGAATCTTTCTTTCAGGACCGGACAATCAACAATGCCAATAACGGGCGCTCCATTGTGTAATAAAGCCACCGAAATGGAAAATACCGGAAGACCGTGCAAATAATTCGTAGTACCGTCTAAAGGGTCGATGATCCAAGTATATTCGGTAATCACACGATTATTAGATGCGGACTCCTCGCCTATTACGGTGCTCCCTGGCACAGCAGCGAGCAACGCTTCTACCAACATTTGTTCGCTTTGTTGGTCCACAAAGCTTACCAACTGATTCAAAGATTTATCGTTTACGGCTTCGGCCTTAACGCGATTCCAATGTTCCAATTGAAAAGCGCCCACGGTATCGCAGGCGCTTTTCATTTTTAAAAGTATTTCGTTCATGCAATTAGCAATGCTCGGCATAAGCTGCCATTAAATTATCGGCTAACATTTCAGCCGTGCGGCCTTCTATCATGTGGCGTTCAACCATATGAACCAGTTCGCCCCCCTTAAATAAGGCAACCGCAGGTGAAGACGGAGGAAACGGAACCATAAATTCACGCATGGCGGCGGTAGCGTCGGTATCTTGACCGGCAAAAACCGTTAATACTTTCGCAGGTTTTTTATCGCCTTTTAAGCTGTGTAGCACACCTGGCCTACAGCTTCCAGCGGCACAACCGCAAACTGAGTTTACGACTACCAAGGTAGTGTCGGTATTGCCATTCATGGCATTATTTACTTCTTCAGCAGTTTTAAGTTCGGTAAAACCGCTATTGGTTAGTTCGGCTCTCATGGGAGCGACCATCATTTCTGGGTAAGGCATATTTTTGAATTATGAGTTGTGAATGTTGAATTATGAATGTTGAAATTTCAGCTTTATAAAACAGCAACAAAGGTCGGGAAAAAAAATTCATCCTTGAAAAAGCTCGTCGAGATATAAACGCGTTTTTGTCGAATATTAAGCAGGGAAATCTTCCGATATTCTCAACTATAATTGTCTATTGAACTTCTTCGCTTGGATATAAACTTCTTCTACTTGATTTTGACCTACGAAATAGGGCATTTTAGCGATGGAACTTCTCTCCTTGAATATACACCGCTTCTACTTGATTTTGGCCAACGAAATAGGGCATTTTAGCGATGGAACTTTTCCCCTTGAATATACACCGCTTCTACTTGATTTTGACCTACGAAATAGGGCATTTTAGCAAGGGAATTTTGAGATTTCATGACTAAAAAGTCGGCCCGACACCCCACTGCCAAGCTGCCTACTTCGCCACTCAAACGTAAAGCCGCAGCTGCATTAACGGTTATGGCGTGAAAGGCTTCCTCCGGAAGTAATTTCATTTGTGTACAGGCCAAAGACATGACCATTTGTAGGGAGTTTACCGGACTCGAACCGGGATTAAAATCGGTTGCCAATACCAAAGGGAGTCCGGTTTGTATCATCTCACGCCCTCTAGCATAAGGAAGTCCGAGGAAATAAGAAACACCCGGCAAAGCCACGGGAAGCGTGCCCCCAAAAGGCTGTTTGAAGCTCTCTAAAAGTACATTCCATTCTTCTTCGCGGGTAAATTCTAAGTGATCGACGCTCCAACATTCGTTTTGCACGGCCACCTGAACACCACCGCTGTAACCCAATTGGTTGCCGTGAATTTTCGCTGGCAAACCGTATTTTTTGGCGGCTTGAATTACCCTATTGGCTTGTGTTTGACTGAAAAATCCGCTCTCGCAGAACACATCCACGTGATCGGCCAAATCTTCGGCAACAATGGCCGGCAACATATCTTCGATGATGAGCTGCACATAATCGTCTTTGCGTTCTTTAAAGGCCTCTGGAAAGGCATGAGCCCCTAAAAATGTAGCCCGAATTACAATGGGAAACGCTTCTTTCAATCGCTTGATTACCCGCAGCATTTTCAATTCCGATTCTACGCTCAATCCATAGCCGCTTTTAATTTCGAGGGTGGTCGTACCTTGCGCAATCATTTCCGCAACCCTGAGTTTGGCACTCTCAAACAGTGCATCTTCGCTTGTGGCTCTTAGTTTACGTGCCGAGTTCAGAATTCCCCCACCCGCTTCTGCAATGGCTTCGTAACTCGCTCCTTTAATGCGCATTACAAATTCTTCTTCTCGCGGAACGGCAAAAACCGTATGGGTATGGCTGTCTACCAATCCCGGTATTACTTCTTTATTCTCGAGGGAAATATATACATCGGCTTGAGGGGCATTTTCCATACTGCCGATCTGAACGACGCAGCCATTTTCTACTAATAAGTAAGCATTCTCGATGGCATCGATACGTCCCATCTCAGCCCCGAATTTGAGCTCCGCTGTAGTTCCTATTAATTTCGAAATATGGGTAAAAAGCGTTTTCATACTGCGAATATACAAAACCCCAGTGCGGAAGTTCTTAAATTTGAACCGATGAATGCCCATGATAAATTAATTTCGGCACTTAGAAATCCCGTAAAAAAAGGGAACCGTGTTTTCGTTGCGCCGCAGGCTTCCGTTATTGGAAATGTTACGTTGGCCGACCATTGCAGCATTTGGTTTGGAGCGGTATTGCGCGGCGACACCGATGAAATCTATGTGGGCGAGCGCAGTAATATCCAAGACAATGCCGTGTTGCATGCCGATCCGGGCGATCCATGCATCATTGGAAACGACTGTGTAATCGGACATTCGGCCATTGTGCATGGCGCCAAATTAGAGCATCACGTGCTCGTTGGAATGCATGCTACCGTTCTTAACAATGCCCAAATCGGGGCGTATTCTATTATTGGCGCCAATGCATTGGTGCCTGCCGGGATGGTAATTCCTCCGTATTCCTTAGTTCTAGGGGTTCCCGCAAAAATTGTTAAAACCTTAAGCACCGAAGTTGAAACTAAAATTCAAAATAATGTAGATGATTATGTGGAACGTGCCGCTACTTACATCCAATTCTATGAGGAAATAAACGGATAATTTCCACGTTTTAGTCGTGTATTGCTTATTATTGTAAGCCCGCCGAATGCCAAGAACGAAATATTTCTACAACCAAAAGAGTTTGAGCTTCGAAAAGGTCTCTGAAAACAGAGGCTATGTGTTGTGGCGTTTATTGGGAATAAGTTCCTTAATTATTGTAAGTGTTGCCATTCTAAGCGTAATTATAAGTCGATTTATAACAGACTCTTACGATGATGTTCTCGATAAAAAAACAAAAGCTGCAGAGTTTGAAATCAAGCAATTACAACGCGATTTACGTGAACTCGATGCTTCGCTTTCCGATTTACGCGATAAAGATGAAAATATCTACAGGGCTATTTACGGAGTAGCACCTCCTAAAATAAAAGAGGTAGACGATAACGATTATCAAGAATTATTAAAATTGTCGCACGGCAACGCTCTAATTAAATTAAAAAAACGCCTGACCGAACTTAAAGCCCTTAGCGAAGCCCAAGACAAGAGCTACCAGCAACTCACTAAATTGATTTCCCAAAGATCAGACTTAGTGAATTCGATTCCGGCCATCATGCCCGTGGCCAATAGAGACCTAAAACGCATGGCCAGTGGATTTGGATATCGTTTGGATCCTTTTTATCATACGTTTACGTTTCACGGGGGAATGGATTTTACCGCGGAAACCGGTACGGAAGTTTACGCTACGGGTGACGGGCGTGTAGTAAAACGCCAATCTGACGCATGGGGGTACGGAAATCATATCATTGTGAATCATGGACACGGTTATACCACCGTTTATGCGCATTTGTCGCGTTTTGCGGTAAGCAACGGATCTAAAGTAAAGCGCGGACAATTAATTGGATACGTGGGAAGTACCGGTCGTTCTACCGGTCCTCACTTGCACTACGAAGTGCGTAGAAATAACAACCCTCTTAATCCGGCCTTCTTCTATCGCAACGATTTGAGCGACGAAGATTTCCAAAAAATGTTGGAGCTATCGCAGCGTGAAACCAACCGATTCGACTAAAAATGGAAGCCACTACAAAGAAATACTTCAAGATTGGAGAAGTTGCCGAAATGCTCGGTGTGAATGCTTCTACTTTGCGCTTTTGGGAGAAAAACTTCCCCCAAATTCAGCCCATGAAAAACAAAAAGGGCGACAGGATCTATCAACTTAAGGATATAGAAATCTTAAAGGAGATTTACTATCTTACTCATAACAAAGGAATGCGATTGGCGAATGCCAGCAAGAAAATCAGCCGAAACCCAGATAAACCGGACGAAAAGCTGAAGCTGATTCAAGAATTGCGGCACTTTAAAGAAAAACTAATTCAACTTAAAGAACAGCTGGAATGACACGATGGGTATGGCTACTGGGAACGATTTCGTCAATTTCTTTTGCACAAATCGCAAATTCCCAACCCTACCCTTCTGCCCAGAATTATACCCTGCTAAGTTCCCCCTTTTACAACGGCTTTTTTCCCAACTTTCAAGCTTCTCAACAATTCGGAATTTACTCCGAAAACACCGTTTCAGGTACCGATTTACTCCAAACCCAATTATGGTCTAATTGGCAATTCGAAAAGCACCAACACCGAATTTCCGCCGCTTATTCGGGCAGTCCCGATTGGTACCAATACCAAGTTCAAACCTCTCATTTCATAAAACTCAACCCGCAATTTTCAATGGGTTCACATCTGGGATTCGTTCAGAACACAAGCAAACATCTCAGCCTCGACGCTGGTATTCACGGCAGTTATATGACGCGTGATTATCGTTTGGTTGGAAGCATTCAACACATTCAAAACAATATAGAAATAGCATTAGGAGGGGCGGTTACCAAAAAGGAATATACCATCGGGGCCTACTTCATAAAGGAAGGAAAACCGTATCATGCCTATGCGTACACGCAAATGGCTCTGATTCGCAATTTACATGCCTGGCTGCAATTGGGAAGCGGTCCCAAAAGACTCGGAATATCGGTATTATATCAAAAAGCAAACTGGAATATTCAAATCGGGACTCAATGGTGGAGTCCCCTTCAAACGTTCCAACCCTTTATACAATTGCAATATGAAAGACAAATTAGTGGGGATGATCATGGCGGGGCTGTTATGTCAATCGATAAAAGCACAAGTAGAAGATCCGTTAATTGATTGGCAAGAAAGCACCTCAGCGGTGTGGGAAAGCCTAGATTTGACCGAAAAGCTGAACCTAAATAGGGCCTCGATTGTGGAATTACAACAATCTCACTTTACGGCCGAACAAGCGCAATGCATGATTCAACATAGAGAAACTTGGGGTGATTGGACGCACGAAACCGAGTTGCAACAATGTGAAATTTCAGTGTCGTTTATCAGAGAACATCGTTCTCAATGGACCTTGATTTTGAACGATGCTCGGCTTCAATATCTAAACGAAAACAAAGGAAAGTATGGGCTTCCTGAAATCAAGGTTATATCGAATATATTGCCCCAAGATGGCCAATGGAATCGGAGCAGTCACCAAGCACAAATTCAAGCTTCCTGGGGAAATTGGTCACGCCTGGGCTATGTAATCCAAACCGATGCGGGGGAGCGATTCGGCGATTTTCAGTCGGCCGCATGGGAATTCAAATCCATGAAAAAACTTAAGCATTTAGTGGTAGGCCGTTTCTTGTGGAACTGGAATCAAGGCCTCGTATTTGCGGCGCCCTTTACGGTAGGAAGAAGCTTTGACATGGGTTCTTGGGTGTATAATTCACAAGATTTGCGGCCGGCATTTTCAGCCAACGAAGATCAAGGAATTTGGGGGGTAGGCACGCGGTGGCAATTTCAGAAAAACGAAGTCTTTTTTTCTGTAGGTGCCACTCCTTTCGACGCCCGCTTGAATGAAGATGGCAATGCCTTCTCCCAACGCAGTTATGGCGGGTTGCATGTGAGCGAATTAGAAAAGTCACGGCGACATAACAACATTTACGGACATGTATTTATGGCATGGCAGAGGCATTTCCCACAACATTCTATTAATATTTCTCATACCCGTTACCAATATGCTACCCCGAGAGAATCCAATCAAAAAGAGATTGCCATTGAAAACATCACCGAATACCAACATACCTTTAAAAAGCTACTGGGAGGACGTATGTTAATCAATATTGCCGCATCAAATCAAGGCCCCATCAGTTATTATGTAGCGGGCGCATGGAGTTTGCACTCCCAACTCGACCTTTCTGTCAAAACGCAAACTATCCCTGAAAATTATTATGCCCCAGAAAGATCTCCCTATTCCCAAAGCGATTATGGCAAATCCAATTCGGAAATGGGCTTTGATTTCAAACCCAATCGCAAGTCCCTGCTCCAAATACGATCCATTTTAGAAAACGATTTAAAAACATTTGAGTATCCTGAGATTAATGCCCGAAATGCTTCATGGATATTGCAATATGTATACCAACTCAATCGAGCTGATTTTGTTCAGGTCCGCTGGAAAAGTCCTTATTCCATAAACGGAATCAATCCGCCCCAATTAATGGTACAATCTAAATTCAACATCCACCCAAAATTAAAACTCCGCATGGTATATCTCCAACAAAAAAACAATGTCTATTTAGACTCAAGGTTATCAAATTCTCTTTTATCCTATCCCGGACCCAGCTACGTAATCACGGGTTCGAGCACGGCTTTATTGATGCAAATGGGCATCAAAATAGGGGATTTGAATCTGCAATGCTATGGAGGTGGCTTTAACGCTAAATCGCCCTTATACGTAACCTTACCTTCGGCACAATTTCCTTGGCGTTTGGGCATATTAACGGGCGAAGGATATGCAATGGGCATGGTAGTAAGGCATCGCGTACACAAAAAAATAAGACTGCTCTATTCCATAGATTATATCAAGAAAAAAAGTTTCGTTCCAGAGCAAAGCCAAAAGCCTCGTATTTTTGTTCAATTAGAGATCTTATGAGCAGACATACCAAATTAAGCGTTAATATCAACAAGTTCGCCACCATTCGGAACGCCCGAGGCGGCAATAATCCTAACCTCTTACAAATAGCACGCGATTGCGAGGCATTTGGGGCGGAAGGCATCACGGTGCATCCACGTCCTGATGAACGACATATTCGCCGAAATGACGTTTATGAATTGAAAAAAATCATAAAGACAGAATTCAATATTGAGGGTTACCCTTCTCCCGATTTTATTCAATTGATCCACGAAATCAAACCCGAACAGGTGACCCTCGTTCCCGATCCTCCAGATGCCTTAACTTCTAATGCCGGTTGGGATACTCTTAAATATGGTGATTTCCTTAAAACGGTAATCCAAGATTTGCGCAAAAGTACCGGTCGCGTGAGTATATTTCTAGAGGCGAATCCCGAGTTGATTATTTCCGCCAAAAATACCGGGGCCGATCGCATCGAACTTTATACCGAGCCTTATGCCGAACACTATAGCATTAATAAATACGAGGCTGTTGCACCTTTCATTGCTACCGCACTTGCCGCCGAGCAATACGAACTGGGTGTAAATGCAGGCCATGACCTTAGTTTAGAAAACCTGAATTTTTTAGCCCATTCCATTCCTAATTTATTAGAGGTGTCTATTGGTCATGCTTTGGTTTGCGATGCTTTGTATTTAGGACTCCAAAATACCATTCAAATGTATTTAGGAGCCCTCGACACCATGCCAAGATGATGTTAATTTCCCCAGATAAAAAGACAGCTCAAAAAGGCATTTTTGCAATGCCCCCAAAAGGATTGCTATTATTTTGCGCTTTTTATTTGCAGTTTCTGCAATTAAGTGCTTGGGGATTTGAACCGCATCGCCGCATCAATCAACAAGCCTGTTTGATAATGCCGGCTCCTTTATTCGGGTTTTATAAATCTCACATTAACTATATGGTGCAGCATGCCACAGATCCCGACATGCGAAGGTATGTGGATACCCTAGAGGCAGGAAGGCACTTTATCGATATGGAACATTTCGGAGGAGATATGGATTCACTGCCCATGAATTATTATGAGGCTTTAGAAAAATACGGGGTTCAACACCTGCAGCACGAAGGCAACCTTCCCTGGAATATTGTTCGGAATGTTTTCTTATTAAAGAAGGCGTTCTCTGAACAAAATACCGATTTCATTTTAAAGATATCGGCCGACTTAGGACATTACGTAGCCGACGCGCATGTGCCTTTACATACTACCGCAAATTATAACGGACAGATGACCGGACAAAACGGTATCCACGGACTTTGGGAAACGGAAGTTCCAAAATTATTTATGGATACCTTGTTGGTTCCAATGCCCCATTTTGACTACAATGAAAATTGGACTTCATGGATTTGGGATTGCATTAAAGAATCGAACCAGCAAGTGAATACCGTGTTAAAAGCCGAAATGAAGGTGCGGCAACAAATTCCCGAAAAAGAATGGTATGGGTTCAGACAAGAAAAAAACGGTGTCAAAAAAACGTATAGCGATGCTTATTTAACCGCTTATCACAACCAATTAAAAGGAATGGTGGAACAACGCTTTATTGCATCGGCACAAGTATTGGCCCAATTGATTTACACTGCATGGATTATGGCGGGAGAACCCCCACTTGACGCACTTCATTCTACAAAACTGGAAAAAGAGACCTCAAAAACCGCCAATTCCCTTCCTGCGATAGAATTGGATTGTAACCACTAAGATTAATTCTTAACTTTCACAATTCGCATTTCGATACGTCTGTTCAACGCTCTACCTGTAGCGGTTTCGTTGGTATCAGCAGGTTTAGAAGACCCAAAACCTATAGATGTTAATCGTTTTTTATCAATTCCTTTCTCGACCAAATAAGCAACTACCGCTTGTGCACGATTTTTCGATAGCACTTGATTGTGCTCTACACTACCGGTATTATCCGTATGGCCTGAAATTTCAATGTGCATTTCTGGATTTTGTTTGAGTACCCGAATTACTTCTGCAAGCTCCGTAAAACTCTCATTTTTAAGATCAAACTTATCTACATCGAAAAATATATTGTTCAAACGTACTATTTGATTGGTCTTGTATTTCTTTAAAAATACAGCTACTTCAAAGGGCTTATCTTGTGAACTAGGTAAAGGTTGAAAATTACGTGAATCAAAAAGGTAACCGCTCGCTTGGGTGAGTAGCGCGTAATTTTTATTAGGAACAATAGGTATTAAGAATTCTATGACTGAATCTTCATACAAAACTTGATCTGTGGCAACATCTATCAACTTAACTTTTGCCTGCAACGGTTCTTGACTGTCCTCGTCTACCACGTATCCCAATAGATAATTCACCGGCAATGGTTTTAGGTGTTCAGGAAGGTCCATCGAATAGATATCCATGCCTCCATACCCTCCACTACGTTGTGAGGCGAAGTAAGCTTTTTTACCCAATGCATCCACATAAAATCCCACATCATTGGTTTGTGTATTAATGCCTTTACCTAAATTTTGAGGTTCACCCCATTCTCCGGCTTCGTTCATTCTCACTACAAACAAATCGTGTTCACCGAATCCGTCATGTCCGTCGCTAGAGAAATACAAGGTTCTTCCATCATAATGTAAAAATGGCGCTTGTTCGCTGCGCTTTGTATTGATTTTAGCACCCATATTAACGGGCTCCTGCCATTCTCCATTCACACGTTTAGCGATCCATAAATCTTTATCACCCTGACTGCCTTTTCTGCGAGCACTTGAAAAAACTAAGGTATTCCCATCGGCACTGATTGACGGTTGAGCATCCCAAAATTCAGAGTTGATTACAGCCCCCATATTATTTCTTGGGCCCCATTTGTTTCCATTTAATTCACTGTAAAATAAATCACAACTACCAAAACCGCCTTGGTTACAAACTGTAAAATACAGCCACTGCTTATCGGCACCCATAAAAACCGAACTTGTGCCTTCGTTTTCCATTGTATTTATTCTACCTGGAGCTGGGATTGCCTTACTCCAACCCGAAGCTCTTTTGAACGAGAAATAGAAATCTTCTTGATGGTCTACCAAACGTGTGAATACAAAGGTGCTTCCATCCAAATTCATACCGGGCCAGTACTCGCTGTTAGCCGTATTGATGTCGGGACCCATATTTTGGATATTCAAATTGGCCATCAATTTCGAATCTTTCAAGGATAAGGTTGCACTGGCTTTTAAACGTTCTATTTTATCAGGAATAGGCATTTTGGCCGCATGACGTTTCGGATTAAATCCTTCTAAAAGCGGAGCCGCATAATAGTCGTCAATCACATTCAAACAGAGCTCGTATTTTTCAATTCGATATAAATAAGAGGCAAAATAATAGTAATTTCCTTGATCCATGGGTTCGGCATTCACCGATGCTTGATGCGCTTTAATGGCGGTGGAAGTATCTCCGAGGGTTTCGTTTATAGCCGCCGATAATTGATGATATTGGGCATCGTTCGGATTACATTTTATCGCTTTTTTTATGGTTTTCGCCGCTTTCTTATAATCCTGCATTTGAAACTCTTCATAGGCTTTGTCTCGGTGCTTATCGCATTTAGATCGCTGCTGCGCACTGGCACCTAGGGTCCAAGCTCCTACTAATATTCCTAAAAAAAGCTTAATTCTTATTTCCATGAAAAGGTTTTTAGCGCATGTTGCACGTCTTTCCATAAAAATTCAAAAGCCGGTGCTATGCTATCTGGTTGTGTTTTCTTATTAAAATAGAGCGCGCCTCTCAAAAAATGCCGCGCACTGTCGGTGGCATAAAAGTTCAAGTTGCTGGCCGTGTGTCCTTCAATATGAAACACCAAACCGTGTATATTCGGATTGTAATTTTCTAAAGGATCTTCAATTATGTCTTCTGCTTTTTGGATGTGCTTATTTACCAAAGAACGGGTATCTGCCACCATAGAATCGTACTGTTCCCAATTCTTAAAAGGATAATAGGTCAAGTGCAAAGTGGCATCAAAAGAAGGGAAGTTCACGTTATACCAATATTTACCTACGTTCCTTTCATCTTCAGTAAGAACCCCGTAGGCGGGTATTTCAAATTGGTAGGGGGCTCCTTTAAAATCAACTTTTTGATACGATTTTTCGGGCAAAATCATTTTAGGATATGCGTGGGGTTTGGGCACAAAATTGTCGTTATTGTTGCACGACACCCCTAAGGCCAAAATGACCGTTAATACCCAAATCCTATTTGCCTTCATTTTTTATCACTTTAATTTTACGAACCTTTTTAGGATCGGCCGCCTCTACTATAAACTGCAAAGCACCCAAATTTATTTTCTCCCCTCTCTTGGGAATTTTACCTAAATGTTCGGTCATAAATCCCGCAAGCGTGTCGGAATCTAGTTCTAAGGCCGCAAAAAAGTCTGTCTCCAGGTCCATTTCTCTTATAAAATCGACCAATAAACATTTGCCTTCAAAAACAAATACATACTCACTAACTTGCTCATATTCTGATGATTCATCATCAAACTCGTCTTTTAATTCCCCAAAAACTTCTTCCAATAAATCCTCAAGTGTTACGATCCCTGAGGTTCCGCCGAATTCATCGGCTACGATTGCCATGTGCAATCGTTTTTGTTGAAATTCGTTCAATAAATCGTCAATCGCCTTATTTTCAGGAACGAAATAAGGCGGATAAACCAATTTTTGCCATTCAAAATCAGGACCTTCGTTAAGATGAGGCAGCAATGATTTAACGTTTAACACCCCTTTAACCGAATCAAGAGTTTCGTCATAAACAGGCATTCTAGAATATCCGTGTTCTCTAATTTGACTTAGAATTTCGTGATAATTCCAATTGTTAGACAAAGCCACGACATCCAATCGCGAAACCATAATTTGCTTCACGATGGTATGCGACATATTGACAATTCCTTTCAGAATTTCCTTTTCATGCTCGGTATCTCCATTCACCTCATTGGTAGCCAAATCAATCGCTTGGTTGATTTCCTCTGTGGTAACATTAGGCGAATTGGATTTGGTATTTCGTTCCAATACCATACCCAATCTTTCTAACACGGTAGTAAAAGGCCATAGAAACCACACAAAAGAATGCATAGGAAGCGAAAGCCATTCGGCGGTTTTCCTGTAATTTTTGGTGGCATAGACCTTAGGAATGACTTCCCCAAAGATTAAAATAATGAGGGTTACAAAAAGGGTATCAATTAGCAATTTCAGCCAGGGATACTCGTCGTTGTTTAAAATCAAATCGTAAAAAAACAACGACGAAATGATAAAGGCAATATTAGCCAAACTATTCAATAGCAGAATGGTAGCCAATAAGCGTTTGGGATTGGATATTAATTTTAGAATTCGGCGTTGGGATTTTGTGCCGTTTTCGGAATACTCATCTAAATCCGATTCTCTGTGTGAGAAAAACGCATTTTCCGAACTCGAACAAATCGCCGAAACCGCTAAACACACCAACATACCTATAAAAATGAAGGTGGTTAGTCCAACGGGTATTTCCGCAGCCGGCTTAAAAATCCCTAAAACCGTATGTCCACTTAATGTATTTAAATAAATCTCCATTATACAATCTCATCACCAGACATGAACTCTGGCGTTTGTGACCTATTAAAGTAGCGATCTACCAACTGATATGAAATCACACGCACTTTGCGCAGTTGTTTTTCTACTCCTTCGGCATCCACATATTTTTCCGTTCTCAGCTTGCCTTCAATATACAAAACCGACCCTTTTTTAAAGTGCCGCTCGGCATCTAAGGCCTGCTGGTCCCACATTTCTAAATAATGCCATTCGGTGCTTTCCATCCGTTGACCATCTTTCAAGTACGATTCATTGGTAGCTAACGATATATTAGCAACGACACGACCGCTTTCAAGTTTGCGAATTACGGGATCTTTCCCGAGTCTACCCATAAGAATTACTTTGTTAATCATAAAGTTACATTTCTATAAATGCCTATTTTCTGTTTGTTTAAAGGGAAACGAAATTACGCATTAACTTGTGTAATGGGAAACTTTTTAATTGATCAAATTCTACCCAAATACCAAGGCCATCGAGTCCGCCAATTTCGTCTAATTGTATATGCCAAAAATGGGCTTTAATATGCTGGTGTGAGAGTTTATGAATCGTTGAAAATGTCAATTTTGCATGATCAAAATTGACATTCCACGGGCATTCTTTCTTGGGAAATTCGAGAACGGCTTCCCCCGAAGAGTCAAAATGCACAAATTCGTATAAACCGCCCCATATTCCTTCGGAAGGACGCTGTCGGATTAAAAATTTATTGTCAAACTCAAAAACACAAAAATGGGTATTCCGCTGGGTTACCTTTATTTTTTTGATGCGTACGGGCAAAGAATCGGTTTTTTGGGTGGCGAATGCCACGCATGCCTCTTGAAGCGGGCATTGATTGCATTTAGGTTTTTGGGGCGTACAAATTGTGGCACCCAACTCCATAGTAGATTGATTGAAAATATCAGGTCTATCAGATGGAATAACATCTTGCAATAGAGCAAAAGCAGTTTTAAAGAAAACAGGAGTTTCTATATTCATTTCAAGTCCATACACGCGGGCTACCACACGTTTCACATTGCCATCTACCGCAGGAACGGCAATTTTAAAGGCAAACGAACCAATGGCTGCTGCCGTATAAGGACCGATTCCTTTTAGTTTTAATAACTCGGGATAGGTTTGAGGGAATGAACCAAGATATTGTTCGGCGATGATTTTAGCCGTTTTATGAAGGTTTCTGGCCCGGGCATAATAGCCCAATCCCTGCCAAATGTTAAGTACTTCTTGTTCAGAGGCATTGGCCAAATCGGTTATTTGAGGGAATTTGTCGATAAACCTAAGATAATATGGGAGTCCCTGTTCCACCCGCGTTTGCTGCAGAATCATTTCGGAAATCCAAATATAATAAGGGTTTGAGGTACGTCGCCATGGCAAATCGCGATGATTTTCAAGGTACCACGTCAATAACTTTGGGATAACTACTTTCACGTATATGGTGCAAATTACTGCATTATGTACTTTTTTTGCACCACAAAATTATGACTAAGTCTGAGATTGTTAACGAAATCGCTGTGCGCACGGGTCTAGAGAAGGCTGCAATTGCGGACACCATCGACAACTTTTTTGTAGTTGTGAAAAACTCGATGATTAATGGAAACAATATTTACCTCCGTGGTTTTGGTACTTTTGAACTAAAGGAGCGTAAAACGAAAGTAGCGCGTAACATCAAACGCAATACATCATTAGTTGTTCCTGCGCATTACGTTGCCCGATTTAAACCTGCGAAAGAGTTTGCACAGCAAGTGAAGGAGAGCGAGGTTTTAACCGAGCGTATTTCTTAACGAATGTTATTGTCAACGCCCAAAAAACAAATCACTGCCATTTCTGTGGTAGCTATCGCAGTTGGCGTATTGTATTTGGGAGTTAAATGGCAATCACCTACCGTAAAAAGTGGTAACCTTACACCCTCAGAAATAGTTCCGGGCAATGCCGGTGCTACTTCTGAGGGTGTTTTGTCTAATGAGCCTATAACACGGGTGCAGTTCCTAAGTTCGTTATTTAGCGCAACCAAACCACCCCCATATATTGCTCGGGTCATTCTTCAAGATCCAGAGAAAGCAGTTACCGATAGTTTACAGATCGCCTTGAAATGGGCAGAAGAAACCCGCAATGCCCCATTAGTTGCTTTGTTACATGCCGATTTAATGGAGTTCAAAAAACAAGGCACCCTTACAGATGTGGCACGTGAGTTAGTATTTTTAGCGGCCTCCCAAATTGAAAATGAAACCCAACGAGCGTTTCTGTTTCAGCAGGGAAAAAAATGGATCGATATCGGATTACAGCAAGATAAGTCGCAAATGCCCTTACGCAACGCCTTAATTGTATATCAGAGTGAGTATTTGAATCAACCTATGGCTTTCGTAGGTACCTTGAAAGAATCACAAGAAATCGACAGCAACGACTTAGAATTGAATTTCATCCACTTGAATTTACTGAAAAAGTCAAATCAAATGGGAAAAGCCGTGAAAAAATGCGAAAAATTAGTATCTTTGCAGCCCGAAAATCCTTATTGGTTGTTTGAATTAAGCGACTTATATGGCCAATCGGGAGACTCTGTAAACGCTAAGACTTACTTAAATCTAGCGGTGAAAATGCAGCGAAAACAAACAGTAACACAATAAAAAAATAGAGTTATGCCAAGCGGTAAGAAAAGAAAAAGACATAAAATTGCGACGCACAAGCGTAAGAAACGTTTGCGTAAGAATCGTCACAAGAAGAAGTAATTAAATCGTTTATCCCTTTATTTTGTCGAACGAGTTAGTCATAAAGAAAAGTTCGTCTGGGATTGAGATTGCATTGCTCGCTGAAAAAAAATTAACCGAACTGCATAAGGAGCAATACGATGCTCCTTTTCAGGTGGGTGATTTTTATCTCGGAAAGGTACGTAAGATTTCGCCGTCTTTAAATGCGGCGTTTGTTGACTTAAAATCTGAAAAAGATGGGTTTCTCACCTATTTTGATTTAGGTCCTAACATTAAATCCATACAAAAATTCGTCAAAACCGTTCGTCAAAATCCTCGGATAGCGACAGACCTCGACGAATTCGAATTTGAAGAACGTACGAACAAAGCAGGCAAGATTTCTCAAACCATTCGCAGCGGAGAAACCTTATTGGTGCAGGTTATTAAGGAACCTATTGCCAACAAAGGACCAAAAATTACATGCGACTTATCTATTCCAGGAAGGTACTTTATTTTGGTACCCTTTACCAATAACATTTCTGTTTCACGGAAAATTGGTAATACCAAAGAAAAAAATCGCCTCAAAGATTTAGCAAGCAGCCTTCGACCCAAAAACTTTGGGGTTATCATCAGAACGATTGCCGAAGGTGTGGCATTAGAAGAACTCGATCGAGATCTTCGTGAATTAATGAAAAAATGGGATGAATTGGTTATTGGTCTTAGACGGGCTCAATTCGGAGAACGTATTACCAATAATGAAAATCGACTCGAAACCTTACTTCGAGATATCGTAAACGATTCCTTCACCCAAATTACCACCGACGATTCAGAAGTACACCAGCTATTAGAATCCACACTTACCCGATACAATCTCGACACCCAAAAGGTGCTCAAGCTTTATCAAGGGAAAGTACCGATTTTCGACCAGTACGGTATCACCAAACAAATCAAAAGTTCATTCGGTAAAAATGTACCCTTCAGCGGAGGGGCCTATTTGGTAATTGAACATACCGAAGCCCTGCACGTAATTGATGTTAATAGTGGAAGCACCTCTTTCGATCCTCAAAATCGAGAAGAAAATGTATTCCAAATTAATATCGAAGCGGTACACGAAATTGCACGCCAAATACGCTTACGCGATATGGGGGGAATAATCGTTGTCGATTTCATCGACATGAAAGACCCCAAAAACAAGTCTACATTGCATCAAAAGTTAAAAGATGCCATGTCTACCGATCGCGCTCGACACACCATTTTACCCATTACCAAATTTGGACTGGTTCAAATTACTCGTGAAAGGGTGCGTCCCGCCGTTGAAATTGCCAACCTCGAATTATGTCCGAGCTGCATGGGTACGGGTAAAGCCGACAGCAGTGTTCAATTATTAGAGAAAATCGAAAACGAAATTGTATATCTGTGGGAACAGATGAATCAAAAAGAGATTACCCTAAAAGCTCATCCATTAATTACGCATTATTTCTCAGGAGGATTTCCTTCTTTGCGCATGAAATGGTGGTTGCAACACCGCAGGTGGTTGCGACTTGAAAAGGATGAGCACAGCGCATTAACTTCTTATACGGTAGTAAACGGCGATAAACAGCCGGTATCTTAAAGATAAAAGGTTCGCTGATACCTTTAGTGTTTTGGTTTTTGAAATCAGCAAAAAAGGCGCCTGTCGGGGCGCCTTTTTATGTTTATACAATCTTACGATCGATAACTAATTTTATTTTTCTTTCTGGCTCAATGCATAGATAACCAAACCGAATCC
>CBFHXF010000028.1:0-3940 GCA_965659745.1 Bacteroidia bacterium | reverse complement strand
TGTTTATACAATCTTACGATCGATAACTAATTTTATTTTTCTTTCTGGCTCAATGCATAGATAACCAAACCGAATCCGATTTTGTTAACGGCATCACCGATGTTGTAAACTACATCCATCATAGGGTTTGGTTCAGCAGAACCGAACGCACCGAACAATCCACCTGGAGTTCCGATGATGTAACCTAATGGATAGATAGCCCAACCTACTAATACGAACCAAGCCAATACTTTAACGGCTTGTTGTACGTTTTCGCCTGCAGACTTCGCCAATTCAGCAACTTCACCAAACCATACTAGGTATACGATGTAGAAGTAAGCTAAACCAGACAATACACCCCACAATACTGAGCTATCGCGGTATACAGCCTCACCGAAGTAACCTGTAACCAACATCACAACAGATGCGAAGATTAATTTCCACAATAGACCCATTTTGGCTCCTGCTTTCTTAGTGATTAAGTAGAACTCAACACACATCAAAGGCACAGTCAATAACCAATCTACATAACGGAAAAATACGGGGCTTTCGCCAGTTTCAGTGAAGAAATCACGCATGTAATAATAATGCACCGCTGCGATGAAGGTAATCAATCCGCTTACTAATACAGATGTTCTCCAGCGCTCAGGTACGTTGCGCATTTCTAAAAAGAAGAAAGCAGCCGCAGCCATCATGGCCATGGTGCCTACGAAAAATGTGAAAGCAGTGTACGAACTTAGGTCGTTTGCTTTGAAGAGTTCCAATAACGCTTGGTGTCCTCCTCCATTTGTGAGTAAATGTAACATACTTTAGTGTTTTGGTTTTTGTGTTATGAATAAACACAAATGTTGAACAAAGGTTTTGAAAAAACAAATTTTATGATCTTATTTCATGCTGATTTACAATTCTTTAACAAAAAAACTCCTTGTAAACACTGATTTCTTCGCCGTTTTTGTTCATGAAAAAAAAAATATCGTTACGCATTTGTTTCACGTTCTATCCGCTTGAAATTCAACAACTACCCTAAACCCCTTTTTCAATGTCCACTTTAGCGCACAGTATCATCCGCGTTGCGTAACAGCCCAAACCCTGTCTCTATATTTGTAGCATGTCCATTCGTATCGCTGCTTTTTGGTTAATAGGTGTTAGCCTGTTTTCCTGTGTAAGCAAAAAACAATACCAAGGCCTTGAACAGCAAAAAGATTCCATTGTTAGGGTATGTCAGAACGACCGCCGGGAAGAAGTAAGGTTCCGTGATTCCATTATCAATGTGGTACGCGGAGTTGAACTTGCCATGGAAACGCAAAGGTTGCGGGCCTCTGCACTTAACGACTCCTTGCAAATTTGCCAACGCCAAATGTCAGAAAACAAAACCTATTTGGAAAGCCTAGGCGAAAACCTAACTGAAAAACAACGCAAATTGGCTCAAGAAATAGAACAAAAAAACAAAGCCATAGCCTCAAAAGAACTCGAACTCAACGACGCCCTTGCCGAAGCTGAAAAAGAAAGGTTACGACTTCAAAAGATAAGACAAGAACTGGAAGTGGTATCGCAACGGGTAATTGAATTAGAAGCCGAACTGCGCCGCAAAGATTCAGCCGTTCTTCTGCTAAAAGAAGCCATTCTAAAGGCTTTAGCCGGATTTGAAGAGCTCGATATTCAAGTAGAGTATAAAAACGGCAAGGTTTATGTAATTCTTCCTGAAAAATTGCTCTTCAAGAGCGGAAGCATTACCGTAGACCCTAAAGGTGTAGAAGCATTGGTGCAAATTGCCAAAGCCCTTAACGAAAAGAACGACGTACAAATTGGCGTAGAAGGCCATACCGATAACGTTCCCATGAAAGAAAGTGAAAAAATGAAAGATAATTGGGACCTCAGTGTATTGCGCGCAACCAGTATTTCTCGAATTTTAATCAAACAAGGCGGTATTTCGGATAAAAGAATCTCTGCTGTTGGCCGTGGAGAAACCATGCCCGTTGCCTCTAACGACACACCCGAAGGCCGCGCTAAAAATCGCCGTACCGAGATTATCTTAACCCCTCAGTTAGATAAAATACTCGAAATCTTAAATCAGAACTAAAAAGTGGCAATCGTTATTGCCTATATAGAAAGTCACAAAAACGCCCAAATAGAAGCCCTCTGCGGCGACTATCTAAAAAAACTTCAGGGCGTTTTTGCGACGAAAACATGGGTTATCCCCTCTTCTAAGGTTTCCCTACCTGAACAACAGCAACGAATTGAAAGCGAATCGCTTCGAAAAAAAATCAAAGCCGGCGACACCCTCATACTTTGTGATGAACGCGGACAGTCGTTTACGTCTCCCAAATTCAGTCAATGGATCGAACAAAAACTCAATCACAGCCGCGGAGATCTTATCCTAGCCATCGGCGGCGCCTATGGGTTTTCTGAAGAATTACGACAGCAATGCGAATGCATCAAACTCAGCGATTTTGTTTTCCCCCATCAAATTGCCCGTTTGGTATTAACCGAACAAATTTACCGCGCCTACCAGATTTCGAAAAATACGGGTTATCACCATATCTGATTCGTATCTTTGCGGTTCCATGAATATTGAAGATCTGATCATCAAAGGATTGTCAACCGCTATCGAGCAGTTGTACGGTGCCTCTGCCGATGTAGAGGTAAAAATCGAAAAAACGAAGCCCATTTTTGAGGGCGATTACACGTTTGTCGTTTTTCCTTTGGTCCGAAGATCTGGCAAAAGCCCTGAATTAACCGCGCAAGAATTAGGCGAAACCCTCGTGAATGCCACACCACAATTAAGCGGCTACAACGTAATAAAAGGCTTTCTTAATTTAAGTGTCTCGGCTTCTTACTGGGGGGAAACCTTACACGCCTTAGCTGCCCAGAAAAGCTTCCCCCAAAAAGAAGAAAAGGTAATGGTGGAATATTCGAGTCCGAATACCAACAAGCCGTTGCACCTAGGACATATTCGTAATATTTTGATGGGATATTCCATTGCGGAAATCATGAAAGCGGCGGGTTATCCTGTTGTAAAAGCCAATTTAATTAACGATCGAGGCATCCATATTTGCAAGAGTATGTTGGCGTGGCAGCGCTTTGGGAATGGCGAAAATCCTCAAGATTCAGGATTAAAGGGCGACCATCTAGTGGGCAAATATTACGTAGTTTTTGAGAATAAATTACAAGAACAAACCGCGGAAGAATTGGCTGCAGCGTTGGCTGGTGAATGGGTTTGCAGCGATGCAAAAATCCAAAAAAGGTATTTAGATACCTATGAAAAACTAATAGGTAGCAAAGACGAAAAGCAAGTTTCCAAGTTCAAAGGCGACATCAAGGATTTGGTGCGTAATCAATCGGAACTGATGAAATCTTGCCAAGAAATGTTGCGTCAATGGGAGGCCAAGGATGATGCCGTAATACAACTTTGGAGCACCATGAATGCATGGGTTTACGAAGGCTTCAATCGCACGTACGAGCGTTTGGGAGTCAACTTCGACGCTATGTATTACGAAAGCAATACCTATTTATTAGGGAAAGACATTGTACAGGAGGGTTTAACGACTGGGGTGTTTTTCAAGAAAGAAGACGGCTCTGTTTGGATAGATTTGACGGCCGATGGCTTGGATGAGAAATTGGTACAACGTGGAGATGGAACTTCGGTATACATTACACAAGATATGGGAACTGCTGATTTGAAATACCAAGATCACGGCATTCAGCGCAGTGTGTATGTAGTAGGAAATGAACAAGATTACCACTTTAAAGTATTGTTCCTAATAATGGAAAAGTTGGGCCGTTCATACGCTAAGGGCATGTATCACGCCAGCTATGGAATGGTAGATCTTCCTTCAGGAAAAATGAAGAGCAGAGAAGGTACAGTGGTGGATGCCGACGATTTATTGCAGGAAATGTACGATACAGCTAAGGCCAAAACCGAAGAATTGGGGAAGACCGACGGCATGAGCGAGGGCGAATT
>CBFHXF010000027.1:14893-26509 GCA_965659745.1 Bacteroidia bacterium | reverse complement strand
GATTGTCGTGAGGATGCTTGTGGGGCTTTAATTGCGAAAATCACCAATATTTAGGTGTATTTATTTTACAAAAAACGCAAAAAGCAAAATGGCTACTTCCATTCGGGGATGCCTTTGAGCAATTCGCGGGTATCGTTGAAGAATTCGTCGGCCGTTTTTTGGTATGATTCTCCTAGTAGGGGAGCGTTTTGACTTGGGATGAGGTAATAGCCGCGTTTATGGAAGGGAGCATAGGTTTCGTGCGGTAAAAGTTTGTGCACCCAAAACGGTTTATAATCGATTTGTACAAGGCGTGTTTGGTTTCCCCGGTGAAGAATTTTAACCCGTGCTAATATGCCGCCGTCTTTATATCGTTCGCGTTGATTGGAAACGAAGTTGCCTAAGCTGTAGGCCACGGGCACTTGTTTGCCGCTTTTGGCAGTGATGGTTTTGATGGGTTGTATAACATGCGGATGCATGCCAATGATGGCATCGCAACCGGCATCGGCCAGGAATTGGGCAATTTGGCGTTGTTGTGCACTTTCGAAGCGTTGGTATTCGTTGCCCCAGTGCATAACGGGGATGATGAGGTTGGCGCCTTTACTACGGGCTTTGGCGATGGCTTTTTTGATATAGGTAGTATCGATGATATTCACCATAGTGGGCGGAGTTACGGTAAGTCCGTTTGTGCCATAG
This sequence comes from Bacteroidia bacterium, assembly GCA_965659745.1. Taxonomy (GTDB): domain Bacteria; phylum Bacteroidota; class Bacteroidia; order NS11-12g; family UBA955; genus VMCP01. The sequence continues at coordinate 25,834 of CBFHXF010000027.1, read as the reverse complement.
GTATAATTCAAAATGGCTATTTTGAGTCCATTGATTTCGGTGATATAGGGATATTCTCTTTCAAATTCAGCGGTATCGGCGAAGGTTCCGGTATGGTCTAATTTGAAGCTGTCTAACACATGCAAGGTTCTGAGAAGTCCGCGTTTGCCTCCATCTTGACTGTGATTATTAGCGGTAACGAGCAGGTCGAAACCCAGCTGTTTCATATTCAGGGCGTAGTCGTCTGGTGAGGAAAACTGGGGGTATCCTTTATATGGAGGGCCGGCAAGGGTTACTTCTAAATTGGCAACGGCAAAATCGGCAGATTGGATCGATTTCTGTAAAAAGTGAAATCCGGGTTTGTAATCGTAGCTATTGGTAGAATCTATTTTAGCGGCCTGAATTTGGGGTCCATGTCCCATTAAATCACCACCAAAGACCAAGGTAATGGTATCTAGGGTATCAGCGACTTTAGTAGCTTTACGCTGGCAGAAACTGGTATTTGGGGTAAGTAAGAAGGTGGTTAGTGCTAATGTGGCAAGGTTTCGCAATGATAACATATTGCGAATATAGTTTAAATCAAGGCTTCTTTTCGAAAGCGTCTTGGCGGTGAATGATCGTACTTCCGGGTCTTTTATATCTTTTGGGTATAGTGGCCGGTTTTTTCTTTGGATTTTTATGGGCAGCGGTTTTGGTTGTGTCTTTTTCAGATTGATGTATATGCAGATCCGATACATTTGGTTGCACAATAATGGTGGGTGTTTTTACAGGCTTGTGAGTATGGTTGGATTTTGATTGTGCGGATAATGCCTTTGAAAACAGGAGGGTTAGCGCTAAAAATAACGCTCGGAATTGGGTAATAAAACGGTAAGGTATTTGGCGGGTGATCATTACAACACAAATATATTAGACACAAGGATCACGGCGATGCTTCGTCGATATAATTCTATGTACTAATGTGTCACATGGTTATTTGTTGCTGTTGTTTACTTTGTTAAAGACGAATAAAATGATGCCGACTAGAAGCACACCGGCAATGATAAGGATGAGGTCGTTGTTAGATTCCATAGTTTATAAGTATTAGAGTGTTTTCTAAAGTTTAGCCGAGCGTTTGGAGCCATAAAAATGGCTAGATGCCCGTCATGTCTATATTGACGTGGCTATATTACCTAAATTTTGGTAGGGATACAATTTGAAAACGAAAAAAGCGGCATTTAGCCGCTTTTTTCGATAAAATATGATGGTTTGATGAAGATTACTGCAATACTACCTTTTGGGTAGCGATGTTGCCATCTACATCTGTAATTTGAACTAAGTAAACGCCGGTTAATCCGAATACGTTTACATCGGCGCGGTTGTTAGCAGGATTTTCGCTGCGAACGGTGCGACCGTCTAGGCTCATTACGATTACTTTTTCGATGGTGCGAGAACCTAGGCTTACGGTAAACATACCAGAAGCAGGGTTTGGTGCAATGCGCATTTCGCTGCTGATATTGCTTACGTTTCCACCTTGAGGGGCTGCACAAGAGTTGTATACATACGCTATTGTTACGGCATCAGAGCTGGTGCGGGTATGGTGGCGGTTGAAGCTACCAAGACCGTTGTCTTTCAAACAAGCGCGATCTGTAGAATCTGGGAAGTCTTCACCATTTTCAGAGCTGCTCATAATGGCGTTTGCGAATTTGTACTCAAAGTACTCATTACATACCTTCTCAACAGTTACTTCATAAAGGTCGGCATTATCTGCATTTGGAAGCATAGCAATAGCGCCAGACTGCCAAGCAGGGCTTGTGAAAGAACCCATTACCCATACGGTATCTTGAGGTATTTCGTTGCTCATATCTACCTGGAAGGTGATATCAGAAGGAGCAATAGCAGCACCAGAGCAAGGCTCATCTAAACCGAAACAACGAACGGCAAAAGTAGTATCGTTGTGCACGAAGTATTTACGGTCGGCTCCGCCTTCCCAGTTTACGTTACCGTCAGCGTCGATTTTACGAACTTTATGTGCAATTTCAACACCTGAATCTAATTTAACAGTGATGGTGTAAATACCGTCCATGTTATCGTCGGTTAAGAAATCACCACCGGCCCAGCCGTTGATTTTACCTCCAGCGATATCCACTTTTTCGAAATTACACTCTTTACCCATATCGATTTGGAACGTAGCATTGAACTGAGGGATTTCACGTTCTGGACATGCATCGCAAGAACCGAAACATACTTTAGAAACTTCTACATCGGCTCCGCTTACAGTAACACTGCGGTTGTTGTTAGTAGCACATGAAGACGGTACAGACTCATCTTTACCCCAAGCATTACCGTTTACGAATTTATATTCGTAACTGTTGTCAGCTAAGGTTAAAATGATTTCGTAAATTTTATTGGTGTTGTAAAGATTGGCCATGGCTGTTTTTGCTGGATCCCAACCTTGTAAACTTCCTGCAATATGAACGCCGTCAGCACTTACCTCTGATTCTTTTTGTAAATCAACAGCTAAACGAACTGCATATTCTCCATCAGGAGCAGAACCACCGAAAACAAATGCAGGCAATACTAAAGTATCAGAACCAGCGCCTGTCCAAACCCAACGGTTGTCGTTGGTTTCGCCGTTATTTTTATGACCTTTCTGAGAAACAGCAGGAACGCTTTCAACGCCTGTAGCCCAGTCGTTGTTGTTGATGAATTTGTATTCAACAACTGAATTAGCATCCATTTTGGCGTACGTAGAATATATAGTAGATGAACCTTCTTGAGTAAGGGTGGTAGCACTTGGGCTCCAACCTTGGAAAGAACCGGCAACGTGCACCCCGTTAGAAGAAACGGTTTCATTCTTCATATCTACAGAGATTTTCACTGTGCGTGTATTTAGTAAATCCCAATTGTCTTGAGCTATGATACCATCTACGACAACATCTTGGCTAGATGAGAATTGACGCAAAGCAACACATTGCACTGCACTAAGGTCAGATGCTGAACCTTTTAAAGGACCGATGGTTGGAGTAGAGGGTTCCATTGAAATGTCATCACCATCAGCGAAAACAAACAAACTAACTTCGTCATTATCTGCACCATCGACAAAAGTATATTTCAATACCACTAAATACGTCTCTCCTAAAGTCAAATCGCCAGAAAAGTCTGAAATGGTGTTTGAGTTAAACGTTAATCCCATCTTGAAGTCAGTAGCATTGGTTCCAGGCGTCACAAAGGTTCTTGCGCGAAACGCACTTGAAAGTTTTGAGTAGTCAGGACTACTAATAGAGCCATACTCTCCAAAATGGAAAATGTAACCTTCCGTACTTGCATTAGCTTTTAGTAAAAAAGAAGCATAAACAGAGCCGCTGGTAGCGTCAGAATTGAATGGTTTGTTGTAATCATAACCAGTGTTATTTACAGCTGCGGCGTTCCCTACACCACTGCCTTTGTATTTGGTTTTTGACCAACTTAATCCACCATCGGTTACAAGAATAGGATTTGATGTTCCACTGTGAACATACCAACCGTGATTTTCCAATGCAGAATCTGCCGGATAATCAAAGTGTTCTGCTAGAAATACTGTTTGTGCAGAAGCAAAAGAAAGCCCCACACATGACAATAAACTTAAGTACCATTTTTTCATAATTTGTTAATTTGATGTTGTTTTAACACGAAAGTAATAAAAAAAGTGTTAAGTTGACACTTATAGACTTATTGTAGGAATATTTTTCAAAAAAATGATATTATTCACACGGATTTCAATTTTGTAATTCGACAAATGTATTGTTGTAGCTTCATTTTGATGAATTGAAAATCGCAACCATCACTTTTTTTAGTAAATGGAGTTTTTGTTTAATCGCCACAGGTGACATAGTTGCAAACCCAAGGATGAGTCCGGTTTCTTTTGTTACTCCAATAAAGCAACTGCTCAAAGGGTAGGCGGAAATTCCGGAGGACTCTAGTTCATGGATTATTTTAGATTCCTGTGGGATAGATACTTCTTGTTTGAATTTTGCAATTAGATGCATGCCTGCGATGTTCGCAGATTTCAAATACAGATGTTCATTTTGTTCGTTGAATTCATTTGTGAAAACTTCAAATCTTTCTTGGGTAACATTTTGCAAATTTTTCAAATGTTTGAACAGGTGGTTTTTTTCAATGAATTGGGCCATTACAATTTGCATAGAATGGGAAACGATACGATGGGAATGAGCTTGGATTGCTTCAATCACGGCAGCTAAATGATGGGGCACTATCATAAATCCCAGTCGAATAGATGGATATAGCAGCCTATTGAATGTGCCCAAGTAGATGGTTCTATCCTCTGTGTCTAATTCAAAAAGGGTGGGTAATGGGGCCGTCAAATTACCAATCTCATGTTCATAATCGTTCTCGATTATGTAGGTGTTGTTTTTAGAGGCGAAATGCAGCAGCTCATGGCGACGTTTTAAACCCATCTTGGTACCTAATGGATAATGATTAGTGGGAGTTACGTGTAAGATTTTTAAATTTTCGGGTTGTGTGGTTTCTAATATTTTTAGATCGAGTCCTTCTGCATCAATCGGTATTGGCACTACATTGGCAAGAGAACTCTTGAACAGGGAATGTACATTGGGAAATGTGGGATTTTCAATTACCACAGAATCACCTTTGTTCAGAATAGCATTGGCTATTAAGTAAATAGATTGTAATGAACCTGAAACAACGAGCAACTGTTCAGGAGTGCAAGAAATCCCGCGTGAAATTTTTAAGAAATTGCAAATTTGGTTTTTAAGAGAAAGAGAATGCGTGGATTGTACCATCGACATATCCGAACTTTTGGCGTATTTCCAATAAGTATTGAGCAGACCTTTCCATTGTTTTATAGGGAAAATATCGATTGGTGGGAGGCCAGGCTTGAAGGCGATATAGCTGTTTTCTGTGCGGTTTATAAGATTGGAATTCTCAAGGAAGGAGACACCCTTTTCAGATAAAGTAGGATAACTAATAGAGGTTGTTGGTTTTTTTGGGGGAGATTGAACTTGGTTGAAAATCACCTTGTAGCCCGAACCTGGTTTTGAAATAATTAACTTTTCTAACATTAATAACTCATATGCCTTTATAATAGTGGTTCGCGCTAATTGTAAACCTCCAGACAGCTGTCGGGTAGATGGAATATTCCAATTCAACGGGAAGTCACCCTTTAAAATACAATCTTTAATTGAGGAGTATACCCTCGTGAAAATAGGATCTTTAGGAGCAAGAGTATTTTGCTGTAAGCGAATTTGTATTTGGGTTAGCGCATAGCTCAAATTGGTATTCATAATATTTGCAAACTGGTCTTGCAAATGTACCATCAAAAAAACCTTGTTTTGAGTAGGAAGTGAAAACCATTCATTTATACTATGAAAATTAAGATAGGGGCAGCTTGTTTGATAATTATGCTCATTGGAGTTGGTTGTATTAGAGAAACCCCAGTTACTAGTTCAAGTTGGTCGGGTAGTGGTGTGGAAGTATACAATGATTACGAACCTTTGTCTAATATAGCGCTTCGGGTTTTCTATTATATTCCTAAAAATATTGGTCCCGCTTCTCCTATTGTTTTTATTTTACATGGTGCCGAACGAAACGCCATTGAATATAGAAACGCCTTGATTGATCAAGCAGAAGAAAGGGGTTGTATTATTGTTGTACCTGAATTTTCAGAAGCAGATTTTCCGGGTGTAAGTGCCTATCAGATAGGGAATGTGTATGAAAATGGAGATGCGCCTAGTGAAAATACATTAAATCCAGAATCGATATGGTCGTTATCGCTCCTTGAGCCTTTATTTAATTTTGTGAAGTTAAAAACACAAAATACAAGCAATACCTATTTTGCTGTAGGACATTCGGGAGGTGCACAATTTTTGCATCGCATGTTGTTATTTAAACCGGGATTGAGAATAGAAAAAGCAGTGGTTTCTGCCGCAGGTTGGTATACCGAGACCGATAATACCATAGATTTTCCCTATGGTATTAGAAATTCGCCTTTTGCCAATTTCAGCTTCAAGTCGATATTTGAAAAAAACATGGTTATTCAAGTGGGTTCGGCAGATAATAATTCGAATTCTTCGGGTTTGCGTCAAACGCCTGAAGCACAATTACAAGGGGCAAATCGTTTAGAAAGGGCTCAATATTTCTATGAAAGTGCAGCGGCTAGGGCGAAGTCAGAATCGTTCGCATTTAATTGGGAAATTGAAATTGTACCCGGATTGACCCATGACTATGTGAAAGCCACAAACAAGGCTATCACATTGCTTTTTCCGTAATTTTATTAAAGCCATCACATGAAAATATCAAAAAAACAATGGGGGTTATTTATGGGTCCTATTGGATTTATTCTAATTTCTCAAGCTCCCATATTTTCAACTTTAGGCAACGCTGCTACAGGGGTGTTGGGTACAGCCTTTTGGATGGCGGTTTGGTGGATTTTTGAATGTGTACCTATGGCCGCTACGGCTTTATTGCCGATAGTGTTGTTCCCATTGGTGGGAGGACTTGGTTTAGCCGAAACTACCGCCGCATACGGACACAAATACATCTTTTTGTTTTTAGGAGGTTTTATTTTGGCCATCGCGATAGAAAAATGGAATCTACACAAACGGTTGGCGCTTATAATAATTGCCCAAATAGGTACTCATAAGTCCTATATCATTTTGGGATTTATGGGGGCTACGGCTTTTTTATCGATGTGGATTTCCAATACAGCTGCTGCTGTAATGATCTTACCCGTAGGTATGGCAATTGCCTCTCATATAGAGAAAAAAAGCGGGGGTAAAAATTCTAAGTTTGGCAAAGCCTTAATGTTATCGATTGCCTACTCTGCTTCGATCGGAGGTATCGCTACTTTAATCGGTACGCCCCCAAATTTGGTAATGGCAGGTGTGATTCAAGAAGCGTATGGCATCGAAATTACCTTTTTAGATTGGTTTCTGTTTGCCTTTCCATTGAGCCTGATTTTATTGTGGTTGGCATGGTTTGTATTGGTTAAAATTGCTTTTAAAATAAAGAATGATCACAGCGATTCAGGTAAAAATGAGGTAAAGCTAATGCTTCAATCTTTGGGGAAAATGTCTAAACAAGAGCGTTATGTAATGGCCGTTTTTCTTTTCATGGCATTGGCATGGATATTTAGGTCTTTCTTATTGGTTAAGATTTTTCCAGAAATTGATGATACGATTATTGCTATAGCAGGGGCCCTTTTATTATTCATCATACCGGCAAACAAAGAAGAGGCGCTCGTGAGTTGGGAAGATACAAAGCAACTTCCTTGGGGGATTATTGTGCTTTTTGGTGGGGGTATTGCCTTGGCAAATGGCTTTGAAAGCAGTGGTTTGGCCAAATGGATCGGTGAAAATTTGATGGGTCTTCAAGCTGTTCCTTTTTGGGCGCTGGTATTAATCCTTGTCATAGGGGTGAATTTCTTAACCGAAATTACTTCTAATTTGGCCACAACGGCCATGCTTTTGCCTATTTTAGCCTCTGTTGCTATTGCGCTGAATGCGCATCCTTTTGTTTTAATTATGGGAGCCACATTAGCTGCCTCATGTGCCTTTATGCTGCCTGTGGCCACCCCTCCAAACGCGGTAGTGTTTGGTTCCGGCTATCTTAAAATCGGAGAAATGATACGGGTTGGATTTTGGTTAAATCTGATTTCGACCTTTTTGGTTTTTTTATGGGTGTATTTTTTACTGCCTCTATTCTGGGCGCTGTAAAAAAACATTAAAACGCAAACTGTAACATTAGTTCGCCAATCCCGGTATTCCCCTTTATTACATTGGATAACTGCGTATAAGAGGCTTGTAATTTGATGTTATTGCCTTCGAAATACTTTGAAAAACCATACGTCAACGCACGTTGATTGGTTACTTGGGTTCCGTTGAAATCTTCAAATTCAGCCCAGGTCTGTCCATAACGGAAATCAAAACCATAACCCGATTGGGTTACATAGCCCACTTGACCGTTCATCACATTTCCAAGGTTTAAATATTGGCTAATCTGTTGAGGGATAAGCATACCTGTAGCATTCAAACTTGTGTAGCTTTGGTTCATCCCTCCCGCAAATCCATTTCCGAACTCTACTAAAAGTGAAAAGCCTTTATATTTGGCTAACAAATCAACATATATCTGTTTGTAATTAGGTAATTGAATATCGCCATTAAGGTCATAAAGTAAAAAATCTCCATGCCCTTCACCCACACTATTGCTAGCTCCATAGTTTATGCTGTAAGCCCCACCCAATACTATTTTTAACGTTTCTTCATGCATTAAATCGGCACTGTATAGGTCATTGCCTTCCTTAAAATAGCCCAAAGGATATACATCCAATCGGGCCCCATATTTAAGCCCTCCTAAGTCGTTGTCACGAGAATCGGCTCCAAAAGAATTCCGACCATCACCAGAGGTTACTGCAATTTGCGGGGCAATACCAAAACTTGAACCGAATTTCCCTTCCATAAAAAGTCCAAATTCACGACCATTTGCGCTGAATTGATTACTTGTCATTCCGCGCTCTGTGAATTGCAGTCGGTCTTCGCGAAAAATCATCTCTCTGTTATTGGTGAACGTTTGTTTTTGTCCGAAGGTTAACGCCACCGACTTGGTTGGATGGTAGGCAATCCACGCATCTAATAAGGGCTGTTTGTCGCTGAAATTGGTTTGAATAAAGAAACTTACCTTTTCCTCTTGCGCCTTGCCGCCTATTTGAAAAAAGGTTCTTTTGGCATTGAGGAATTGCTCCCAAGGATTATTGGTATTGGCATTTACTTGCGATACACTATCATAGCTTTCAAAACGATATGCAGGTTGCACAAAGCCGCCAATTTGAAAGCTATAAGCGCCGTTGTTGAAATTAAACTCTAAACCGTTTTTATAATTAAATTGGGCCTTGTTCACGGATTGCGCGCCCACTGTTAGCATTGAAAAACTTGCAACTAAAAGGGATAATATATTTTTCATGGGTGTTTTTTTAAGGAAGGATTCTATAAATAGGTAATGTTGTGCCGATTGCTGTTTGTAATAAACCGAAACTTATAAAGCTATTTGGAGCTTCAGGTTCTAATAATTCTGGGAGGATATTCCCGCTTTTTTGATTGGTGTTAATCAGGAATGTTCCGGCTTTCAAGGTTTGATCTTTTTCTGAAATAGTTGTTTTTACTTCGTGTAAATACATTTTCTCATAGGGATTTACCGCTTTATTTAAAGCGGTAATGGTAAAGGTTTCTGTTTTAAAAAGCGCGTCTGCTTTTAATGTGTCCACCTTGAGTCCAAACGATTCTATTTTGGGAATTAAATATCCATAGGTTTCATCGATAGCGTATTGAATGGGTCGGTTTCTTGCCAGGGTTGCTTTCGATTGCCACGCATCTTTAATGGTTACGGGTAAGTCCAATAACTCATTTTTATCTAAATCAATAAAGGTTAGGGTATCTTGATAAACGGCTCGCTTTGAACGCACCGTAATCTGTTTAGCCATGTGGGGACTTCTAATAGCGTTTAATTCAGAATTACTCAGTTCAGAAGCAATTTTGGAATAGGATAAAGCCACTAAATACCCAATATGTACCCTTCTATGAAAGGAAGTTCTACCAATTCCAACTCCACGAACTTCTAACAGGGTTGAAACGGTTTGTTGCAGTGCAAAATTGGTGGCACTTGATCGCGCATTATTAGAACCTTGGTTAAAATGAATATCTCCTTTTTCTACATCAGAGGTTACGTAATCGTGATGGGTATAGCCTTGCTTGCTTAGCTTTCCTAAAGTGGGATTTACGAATTTGTTCCGGGTGAAAAGTCGCAGCGATTCGGGTACATTCAAATTTCCCGAATATAAAAACATTACGTCGTAAGCACTTGTAACCCCCGTGGTACTTAACTGGACGAAATCCTTACGAAAGGGTCGGTATTCATGAAGGTCTAATGCAATATCAGGTTTGAATTCGGAAAAGGCTTCCTTTAGATTGATGCTTTCGGCAGCCATTAATTTTGTTTGATCTCGATTGAGATCTAAACCTTCTGCATTTCGACGTTCATTTTTTAAATAACCGTCAATATTGGCCATAGGCACGAAGGCGAATACACATTTATCGAAGAGGTAATTCAAACTGTCGTTCTGCAGTAATTCGTGCATGAATAGCAATATAGATTCGGTTCCGGCAGGTTCATCGCCGTGTAATCCACCTTGCATCCAAATACGCACGCGATCCGAATTTTGTGAATTGCCTATTACTGCCATAGGAATGGCTAAGCCGTTCTTAGAATTCCCAAGAAAGGAAATACGTATTTTTTGGGGGAATTTAAGTTTAAGAGTATCTAAAAATGCCATCATTTCGACATAGTTCGTATAACCCTTTTCTTTTTTTAATGCGGGAGTTGCTTTGGGTAAGGCTGTGTATTCAGGGAAGAACTTTTCGGTGGTTTGGGTCAATTGCGGACTGCAGCCTAGAGTGAAAAGCAAGCCAAATAAAACCATTATAAAAGGAGTCGTTTTCATAATTAGAAAGCGTAAGACATGATAAATCGTACTAAATTTTCATTTCCACTCACGGGCAATCCCAGGTTGTTATTGATGCCACCGTTGTTGGTTACATAGGTGTAATCGGCTTGTATTTTAGTTCCGTAGTTACGTCCGAACATTTTACTAAGCCCAATGGTGTAATAGTTGGGGCGGTTGTAAAACGTACCGTTATTTAAAAAGGAAAATTCATCAGATTTTAAATGGGTATAACGGGCATCGATAGCAATTTTATTTTTGAAAAGGTAGCCCATTTGTAGATTGTAACCGGTACCCAACATCATACGGCCTTTGATGTAGTTGGGAATATCTTGAATGCCATTCACATCAAAGCTGGTGCTGGTAGTTCCGTTTACTCTTACTCGTTGGGAAATTCCCTCGGGAATAAAAGCTTGGGTTTTTACGTATTCTCCAATCATGGAGAAACCCCGATATTTAAAAAGGAAATCAATTCC
>CBFHXF010000027.1:0-14793 GCA_965659745.1 Bacteroidia bacterium | reverse complement strand
AATTTGGCAAAGTCGGGAAGCAATTCTCGGTTGTTATTATCTAAATATAGAATGGCGCCACTTTCACGACCACGGCGACTGCTCATTCCTCGGTTATAGCTGTAAGTAACGCCGATCACTAATTTGGGTGTTAGCTCTCTGACTACATCTACTTGGTTGAACTGCCCAAAACGGGTAAACAAACCGAATGGTAAATAATCTAAACGCCCCCCCAATTTCAATCCTCCGCGATCGTTGGAGAATACATTTCCGCCATCGCCATTGCTCACAATTAAATAGGGTTTGATGTAATTAGAACCTGATAGTCGATAACTTCCATCGATGAAAAGCCCAAACTCACGAATGCTCGCAAACGCAGATGTTAAGCGGCTCCTTTCAACCAATTGCAGGCTGTTAGAATTCATAAATAATTCTCTATTATCGGTATACGTAGCTCTTTGTCCGAAGGTGATATGAGTGTTTTTTGTTAGGTCATAATTTACAAAAGCGTCTAGAAGATAATTGCTATTTCCATCAAGCTCTTCTCCGGTTCCGCTTAGATCGGCTTGCAGGCGATAGCTGAATTTAGGATTGGCCGCGGTGCCATCCAATCGCAAACGAATTCTGCGCATACGAAATCTTATATCGGCCGGGGCATCTGGTTTTAAGAGTTGTTTCCTTTCGGCATAAGGCTGTAGATAACCTGAAATACGGTAGGAAGCTCCGGTTTTAGTCTCAAAACGGAGTCCGCGCCCCATTTCGTATTTTTCTAATTCGGGATTTTTCTGTGCCTTGAGTGGGGCAATCAAGGACAAAAGTGCGATGAAAAACGGAATACATTTTTTCATAATTTCAACTAAAAATTGGGGGTAATAAAGGTTGTCCTTCTTTCATTACTAAATTGCCATTCGCCCAAACATTTTGCAGTTTCCATTCGCTGTCAAATACGCATAGATCGGCATCTAATCCCAAGGCAATTCGACCTTTGTTTTTCAAGCCTAAATTATCGGCAGGATTGCTTGTGATTAATTGGAATGCCTGTTCTGGGGAAACCATTTGGGTTTTTATTAATTGGATTACCTCAAAGAGATTTTGATCGAAGGGTGCTTTAGCAAAATGGTTCTCGTGAGTTGCGGTTTTAGGCGTAAGTCCGGCATGGCCATCGCTGCTGAAAGTTAATCGATCTATGGCAACGCCTTTTTCAAGTGCATACAGAACCGATTGGTGGGGATCTATGTATTTAGAGGCCCCAGTAGTGATGTCAATGCTGCCGCCTAATTGCGCGAATTCAAGGGCTTGTTCAAAGAGACTAGAGGTCCTGCCAACATGTGTGGGCGATATATGTTCAATGGGAAATTGGTAGGTTTTTACCAAGTCAAAAAGCACATCCATTTGTGAGGGTAAGTTTCCTAAATGCACATGCATAATTCCTTTTTTATTGCTTAATAAACCACCTACGCGCACTTCACGTAATTTCCGCACTAATTCAAGCGCCGTTGGATAGGAAGAGCGAATGTCGCTTATGGCAATTTTAAAGCCAAGAACGGGTTCCACAAAAACCATATCGCTTTGAATGTTCTCGGTAATAGTCAATGTGTCAATTCCGTAATATCCCGAGTACATATAGGCACTAAGGCCCTCTTGTCGGAGTGATTGTACTTTGGCGTATAATGCGCGGATATTCTTAGCCGTTCCATCGGTTCCTAAAAGACCCACAGCGGTGGTAGTGCCACAAGCAACTAATTCGGAGGCTTGTATCTCAGGGGTCATAGATAGAAAACCATCTTTGCCGCCAGCTCCAATAATATGTATGTGTTGGTCAATGAGCCCCGGGGTTACATTCATGCCCTCAACGTCAATTACTTCTAATTGGGGCAGGGTGAAATTTAATTCGGGAGCTAGGGCAGCAATACGACCATGTGATATTAGGATGTCTTGTTTTCCTAAGGCTTGAGGAGCAAAGACGTGCGCATTCTTTATGAGTGTAAGCATTTTATTTTTATAAATAGAAATGTGAAAGCATCATTATTATTAATGCCACGGTTATGGGAATGAAATTTCTTTTAGCAATGTCAAGACTACTTACACCCGCAATGCCCGCAGACGCAACCAATACACCTGAAACAGGCGAAATAGTACGACCCATAGAGGCGGCGAGTTGCATGGGCAGTAAAAAATAGGGTGTAGCAACACCGAAAATAGTAGCAATATTAGGTACTAAAGGTCCGAATGAAAAGAAAGCGGCGTTGCCACTGCCCATAAGTACGGCTGCTAAAAAAATCATGATGGTCAATCCAATCCCGACTAATTGTTCATTCAGTCCGATAGAACTCGCTAATCCCATCAATCCATCAATAAATCCCAATGCAATAAGCCCCTGTGCGAAAATTTCTGCCGCGATTATTAAAGTAATGACCGACTTGAAAATGTTTCCCATCCCATCGAAGAATATTTGTATCGAATTTAAGACGTTTTTAATGTTACGCTGACGTATCAATTCAAACAGGAGTGCAATGAATAGGCTTAAAAACATTACGGTAGTGGTGTCAATGCGAATGGGATCTTTGAAAATATGCAACATTTCAGCGAAAAGTATTAACAGCAGAATGGGTAATATAGGAAGTAGGGCATATAACAAAGGTCCTTTAGGCTTTTCAATTTTTACAGTGGCATTTGAAGGTTCGCGAACGATTTTTTTATCGAAATATCGATTTACAAAATAAAAGCTGAGCATCATAGACAGGCTTAAGGGCCATACCAATGGAATCTGATAATTGAGGAAGTAAAAAACTGCGTCCCAATTTAGTATCGTCATGCTGCTTGCGGTAGTAGCACATGCCGGACCAATACCAAAGGTAGTACTGGCCGTGATAACAGCCGCAGCTGCAATTCTAGATACCCCTAATTGTACGAGGATTTTAAAAAGAGATGCCATTAGTAGCAAACTCAAACCCGCGGCAGAGGGTATCGCGATAAATAAAATTTGCGAAATGGGGATTACCATGCTCGCCAATATATAAGGGTTTTTACGGAATAAGTCCAATGGTTTCATCGCCACATAAACCAAGGTGTCTGAAGCCCCAATGTGATCCATGTAGGCGACAAATCCACCAATAGTCATGATCATAAGTCCCACACCCATATTGGTCTTAGATGACATCTCTTTTATCAGCGCAAAAAAATCGAAGAAATTACTACCCGTTGGCTGTTTCAATGTTACAGGGGTTGCATTGATCCAAAAAGCAATGGCTAACATGCCCAATCCTGAAATAATTAAAACCGCTTGTGGGTTGAACTTATTGAATAATAAATTCCCCACTAAAAGGATAATTAATATGGATATTAAAGGACCAAGCATGAATTTTAAAATGGATTTCCGTTTAATTGGGTTCCTGGTGAGAACAATGCTCCGTTTGACTCGGGTATAGTGTTATGTTGTTTGAAATCGCCTTTGATATCTGGATTTCGGGTGTATGATTCATCTGGATTTCCAGACAGGCCGTTGATGTCGAATTCGGCAATTTTATTTCCTTGTGCATCTTTCAATGTCAATAGATCACCCGCGTTATTTAAATTGAGTTGACCTTCACTTGCCGTTTGTATCAAGGCGCCTCCAAAAGTTCCTGTCGGCGTGCCACCGCCAAAAACAACCATACTCTTTTTAGAAGCCAATTTCGTTCCTTGGGGAAATGTATGTCGCACCTGTGATGCGTCAGAGAGTGTGTAACCGCTTATATCTAAGTCGGGATTTGAATTATACAATTCCACAAACTCATCAGCTAAAGGATCTCTGACTCCATCGCCGTTTGCATCGCCCGTAATATCTGACGCGGGATCGTAATGTACTTCGTTGATAAGCAAACCCAACCACGGACACCCATTGTTTTCTAGTGGTCCGGCTTCGTCGGGACAATCGTCTAAAATATCGGGAACCCCGTCGCCGTCGCGGTCAATATTTACATTGATGAGCTCGATTTTTACAGAGGTGAAAATAGTTTTGATCGCATTTTCAACCACTCCAATGGACGCAATGATGTTACGGGTGGAGGTGTCGGAATTTGAAATGCTTGTTAGAGTGATTTTACCAGTGTCGTTACCGGCGGTAATAGTTATTGAATTGGCAGATAGGGTATAGTCAGTGCCTAAAACACTATTTCCGCTAAGGGTTAAAGGTACCGAAATATCATAGGAAACGGGGGCATTCAAGTACGCATAAATATAGGTAGAAGCCCCATCGGCGTTTAATTTTTCCGTTTCAACTCCTAGGGAAATAGTAGGGTAAACGTCTTGGGTTTTACAAGAATTTAATGACCAAATGAGACTCATTGTCAGTATCATTTGGAGTTTGATGATTAATGTACGTTTCATTTTACCTAATTATATAGAGTTAATCACAAGTATATCGGAACTCCGCGGGGGTGTTGGTATACCACTTTGTTAAAAATAAAAGTACCAGTTTGATTAAATCATTTCGCCTGTAAATTTGTTCTCTTATTTATATGAGCATTCAAATAGGATCTACAGCCCCTGATTTTACATTAATCAGTTCCGAAACCAAGGAGGTTTCTTTGAGCAGTTTCAAAGGCAAAACGGTTATCTTACACTTTTTTCCTGCTGCGTTTACAGGCGTGTGCACCACTCAGTTGTGTACCGTAAGAGATGCCATTCATTTATACGAAAACGAGCATGCTACCGTTTTAGCCATTTCTGTTGATCTGCCCTTTACCTTGGCCAAGTTTAAAGAAGACCAAAAGTTAAACTTTACCTTGCTTTCCGATTTTAATAAGGAAGTAAGCAGAAGCTACAGTGCGATTTATGAAGATTGGATTTTAGGACTTAAAGGCGTTTCGAAGCGTGCCGCCTTTGTAATCAATCCTGAAGGCATCGTTACCTATGCAGAAGTATTGGAAAATGCCGGCGAATTACCCAATTTCGACAAAATAAATGCGGCGATAGGCGCTTAAGATATATCCCTCAAATCTTTTGTGATACTTGAAAAACGATTACGGATTTTCCGTAATCGTTTTTTTATGATTTGCATTTTTTGCAAAAAGTCCCCCGCGGTGGCAGTTTATTTTCGTGCCATGCACATGCGCTTTTTAAATCATCTATTTATTTTGACTGTTTATATTTCGGCCGTCGCACCCCTAAAAGGTCAAATTCTCAGCACTCCATACAAGAGATACGAAAACAGCCCTGCCTCATCTGCAAATTTGAATGCGGTTAAAAAGCCTGATTATAATAATTCTCGGGGGAATTCGCAGAACACCCGATTAGAGACTCGAACTTTCGGCAGCATCACACAAAATTTTTTGGATTCGGTGAGGGAAATTTCCCAAAACGAAATAGGTGGATTTTACAAAGTTAATCTATCGCTTGGTTGGACTCATACCGAAGATAGGCAATGTATTTATGTTAAAAGAGGCAATAAGCAGTTCGGTACCTTAGAGGGGCGACTTATCGCCGTCGATGAAGAAGGAATTTACCTTTATAATTCAGCGAATGACATATTCAGATACGTGCATTTCAATAATATTAAGTTCATCAGACGCGGTCGTACCTGGGAGAAGAAAATCGTACGAGATGCTCTATTGGGGGCGGCTGCGGGCGGCTTTATCGGTGGAATAGCGAGCGTATACGATCCCGAATATTTTTTCGTTTTGGTCATAGCGGGTGCGAGCACTGGTGGGATAATGGTTCCAATTTTTACTTTTATTCCAGAGGCCCTTGTGCATGCCGTTCAGAATACCAATCCTCAAATTAAATCTAAGATTGAGTATAACAAGCAGCAGATGGGTTATTACATGCAAATGGTAAACCAAGACCGGATGCGCTATGGAAGTCGGATATTGTACTCTGATTTTCCTAGAACTATAGAAACAGATCTCAGTCCGGCACCGGTTTTAGCGAATACAGATGCAGCTCTTGTTACAGATACCCCCTCGGTAAATTCCCAGAATCCAGCGAATGTGAGTCCCGAGCCCGCTAGGGACGGGGTTGGAATGGTTAAACAGGAGATTAAAACTTCCCCCGAGAAAGAATTCATTAAGCAGGAATCAACGCCTGCTCCGATCAAAGTGGTGGAGCGTCTTTCGGCTTTTAAAGAAGGGAAATTCATTGCGGCGGCTTGGATGTATAAGGGGTTTAGCAATAAAGGGGTAGACGTGAAGCGGATGATGCGTATGTTTCCGAATTTGCGTTTTGACCGTTTGTCGGAAGCAGACGCTCCCGCATTCCGAAATAAAGACGAGGTGCACTATGCGGCCATGACGATTTGCACCCAGATGGGGTATGATTTTACCAAAGTGGTGGTGTTTTCTGAAAGTCAAGAAACCGATTTAACGCAATCGCTTCCCTTTTATAATGTGGAAACGGTAGCAAGTAATACCCTGATTAAATCGAAAGCGCTCACCGATACCGATGCGTATAATTTGCAATTTTTATATGATTTATTGAAGTCGATGCCTTGATTTTGCGATTTTGGCGGTAAAAAGTGCAGGTATTTTTGATTTGTTTTTAACTATTAGGGCTGCCTTTTCTTTTTTTTGGGAAATGGGTGGCGCGGTTGCGGTTCGGAAAGGAGCAATTTCTGCCTTAATGCTGCGCTTTATTAAGTCTTGGATTAGATTTTATTAGGTTTTATTAAGTCTCGATTAGATTTTATTAAGTCGGAAAAAGCGCAAGGAGTTGTTGTTTTGCAGCATAAAAATTAAAACTATGAAAAAACTCAGTATTGTTTTTGCAATGTTTCTGTTTCTGATTTCAGGAGTATTTGCACAAGTGAAAAATTTAGTCGTTGACGGAGGCGTATCAAGCTCTGAACTTTCTGGTGTTTACACATACCAGGGCAATTTCAACAATAAACCATACTGGCTACGTCAGGGAAGTGATCTTGAACTTGTAATTAGTTTCTCCAAGTTTCAAAGTCGCTGGCTGTTGGAACAGTGGCAGGGCGATACCATGTTTATGGGTAAGTTTGGGATTGATAATTCTACATCTACAGATGCTTATCCCACATCAGGTTGGCAAAGAATCAAGGTTGCAAAGGAAGGACCGGCATTGCAATTTTCTTCTGAGCAATTTAATGAGAGCAGAAGTAATGACGGCAGCTTAAACGAACGCATTACAATCAGTTTTAATAAGCTGGATGGATATGCGTTTGCAGGAGCTACAGGAGCTGATTTGATTGCATCGAACGCTATCGGCATAGATCGCATTCCTTCAGGACTAACTGCCCAGGCCATGTTGTTGAGTGATTCTACTATTGAGCTTTATTTTACAGGAAACGCATTAGATCATGCAGTAGATACTAACATATTGGTGACATTTAAAGATGCTGCATTCACTAACGGTGGTAAAACGGATAGTGTTCAAAATGCTGTTACTACCATTGGAATCAATTGGATAAATATGTATACAGTTGCTTCAACAGGTGGCGATTTTACTACCATTCAATCGGCTTTAGATGGTATTAAGGATGCAGATATACTTCATATCAAAGAAGGGGTTTACACCGAATATAATTTGGGAAGTATGCTAAAGAATTTAACCCTTTTGGGTGATGGACCTGACAAAACCGTTATTCAGGCTGATACCCTGCCGTTTGTGGCAAAAGGCCGTGTATTTATCTTGAATGCCTTGAAAAATATTTATTTAGAAGGCATCACTATTCAAAATGGTAATGATGTACAGGGTAATGCCCAAGGTGGCGGTATTCGCGCTGTGTCTGCTCACATTGAGATGGTAAACTGCCGCGTTTTAAACAATCGCGCCTTTTCCACTAGTTCGGGCCAGGCTCTTGCAGGTGGTATTTATTCGCAAACGATAAATGTAAAGAATTGTGAATTTTCAGGTAATATTTGCGACAACAAGGCCAAAACTGCAGTTTGTTACGGTGGTGCTATCCAAACTATTGGTAATGGGGCTGCTAATAAAATTGAAAACAGTACTTTTGCCAATAATTTTGCCCGTTTTATTGGTGGTGCTTGTTATTCTGCCGGTCCACTAGAAGTGGTTAATAGTACCTTCAAGGGGAACTCAACGGCAGATTCTGCAGGTGCGAATGCTACTGGTGGTGCCATTTATTCCCAAGATTCTTTGTTCTTATACAATTCAATTTTTTGGGGTAATAAAAGTATTACAGGTAAAGATATTGGCTTGAGCCCGGGCCGTACTCTTACAACTTCCAATTCAATCATATCGGATTATCCTAACTCAGATACTGCAACTGCAAGAAACATCGTGGGTACATTCAGTAAAGAAGACCCCAAACTCGATACGCTTGCCTTCAATTGTGATGTTACCCGCACGTTTGCATTATTAGATGGTTCTCCTGCTATCGATGCAGCAGACGAGAAATACACGTCTACGTCTGCCGATCAGCGCGGCTTTGATAAGGTTGACAAACGCGATATCGGTGCTCATGAAAGTAAAACAGCAGTGCGTTTTACAGTTGAAAATGATACCCTATGTTTAGACGAAGATACCGCTCTTGTCAATCTTAAGGGATATCCCTCAACTGGAACCTTTGAAGGCGCTGGCGTGAGCGGCAATACCTTCGATGTATCTAAAATTACCGAAGAAGGCTGGGTTAAAATTACCTATAAATACTCCGCTCCGGGTTGCGAAAACCTAGAATTGGTAGACAGTATCTACGCGAAAGTATGTAAGGTAAACAGCACCCAAAACATCGAATTGCCCGTGCGCATGTATCCCAATCCAGTGCAATCTGAATTGCATTTTGATTTGAATGCAAGCGATTTGATGGACATCCAAATCATGGATATCTCTGGAAAATTGGTTCACGGCGTTTCTCAGGTTTCCCCCAAAACGGCGGTAAATGTGGCCGATTTGCCTAACGGACTTTACTTTGTAAAAGTTGTTTCTGGCGGTCGCAGCGCGCACATGAAATTCATTAAAAACTAAGTGTAGTTTCTTCATAAATCGATGAGAGGGCAGTTCGCAAGGGCTGCCTTTTCTTTTTTCGGGGGAAATTGGTGGCGCGGTTGCGGCGGTTTTTAGGGCGGCGGCGTGCGTGAACGCCGGCGGGTTTCTTGAAGATGATTATGTGTGGGTTTTCTGTAGTTGTGCCGTTTTACGAGGGATGATTTGAGAGGTTATTCCAATACATTTCTACCTGCCCTGCCAAATAATACGGTAGATTTATAAGCGTGAATTTTTTCCCTGATGGTAAAGTAATGGGTTCTGTATGGTAGCTGTTTTTTGAAAGTCTTATGGCTTGGTTAATTGGACTTTCCTTCATGTACATGAGAAGAGATTTTAACTTTCCCGCGCTGCCTGATTTGACCTCGATCGGTATCATTGATTGTTCCGATTTATAAAGAAAGTCCAATTCGGCTGAACTTCCGTTTTTATCTCTCACCCAAAACAATAAGGGATTCAAGATGTCTTTCTGGGTGAAAATAAGTTCTTGTCCTACCACATGTTCAATTATTTTTCCTCCATATTCTTTTGCGAAATTGGAGTTTTTGAAGAGGTTTTTTTGGATTCCCTGACTATAATTTATTAGTCCAGTATCCAAAAATTGCAAGCGAGGCGATTTTTTGAAACTGGGAGAAAATGGGAATTGGGTCTCAACGGTGGGATACACTATTTTCACCAGAAAGGCCATTTCTAGAAGTGTTAATGATTCTTTCATTTCACGTGAACCATAATTGGAGGACCAAAAGCCTTCAAATTTTATTCTTTTTCCAGCCTCGAACAAACTTCCTTTTATAGTGTGTCGCAAATAATTCGATTGATTTTGGTTGGATGCATATTTGTCAGCATCTTCCAAATAACTGGTTATGAGTGATTCGTATATAGAATTTAAAGTAGTTAAATCATGTGTTTGGCGGTATTGATTTATTATTTCGGGCATGCCTCCTATAGTTGCGTATACATGAAACCAATCTAATAACTCCTGATGTGCAAAAGGATTTATTGGAAATTCATGTAAGGCATCATGCAGTTTTTCTTGGTTTATTGCCAAAAGGAATTCCGAGAATGAAACGGGTCTCATTATCATGTATTCAACACGACCCACTGGATAAGATGCTTTTCTATTCAACAGTGTTTCAAGGGTAGATCCAGCGGCTATAACGGCAAGTTCAGGGTATCGTTCGTAAAAGAAGCGGAGTAAATTTACTGCTTCGGGAAATGCCTGAATTTCGTCAATAAAGAGTAAGGTTTGGTTTCTTTTCGCTTTCGGAATGTTATGGAAATAAAATAAATAATCTACGAGTTCATCGATTTGAGGGTGTTTTTTGAATATGTCGAGATCCCTTACATCCTCGAGATTTAAGGGTATGAAAAACTCAAATTCGTTTGCAAATTGAAATACGACAGACGTTTTGCCTACTTGGCGCGCTCCCCTTAAAATTAACGGTTTTCTAGGGGTAGACTTTTTCCAATTTCGTAAATCGGCCTCTATATTTCGTTTGAAGAGTGATTTCATACCCAAAAGTATTGATTTTTAATGATTCTGCATAAAATAGGGGTGATTTTTTGTGATTTTTGTCATAAAATGGGGGTGAATAATTGAAGATTTTGTATCAAAATGGGGGTAATGGCGTTCAAAAGGGCATTACCCTGGAATTGAGTCAAACTATTTCGAAGCTTCCCCCGGAAAGACAAACGCAATTATTAGACTTTGCGGAATTTTTAATGAGCAAGCAGGAGGTTTCAAGTGCGGCAAATTTATTGGGATTGTTCAAGGGGGATGTTGAGGTGTCTCACGATTTTGACGCTTCCTTAGAGGCTTTTAAGTTGTATATGTCATGAAATATATAGTAGATACGCATATTTTGATTTGGTTTTTGGAAGATAGCCAGAAGCTGGATCGGGGTGTGTTTTTTAGAAGATGAATTCGCGAAAATAAGTCAGTTTTCTTGATGGATTTCTATGTCCGGTTTGGGTTATGATGGACTTGAAATCGCCAAATTTGGTATGAAATTGGTGGTTATAATCGCCAAATTTGGTATGAAATTGGTGGTTAGATGTAGTTGCGCTGGCTTTTTTTATGGCCTCGGCCTCCCTTGCCCTGGCGGGCAGACTCGTTTTGTATTGAGGGATTAGCTCCGTTGCACTCCGCTGAACCCTACTGTTTAGTCCTGCAAAAGCAAAAGTCCATCGCTGCGCGCTGGCTTTTTTTATGGCCTCGGCCTCCCTTGCCCTATCGGGCAGACTCGTTCGAGGCCATAAAAAAAGTCCTCAACTTTCGTTGAGGACTTTTTCTGTTGATCGTGCACGCGTAGGGATTCGAACCCCAAACCTCCTGATCCGTAGTCAGGTGCTCTATCCAATTGAGCTACGCATGCATTTGCTCGAGGTTTTGTGAAATTCACATCTCTCAAACGGAGTGCAAAAATAGAGGTTTTTTTAGAATTCAACGAATTTTTTCAAAGATTTATTCCATTTTTTCACTCTCCATTCTCTAAAACGCTATAAATAAAGTATTTTGCAACCTAATATGAAGTTTTCACGCATACTATTGGCCTGTGCCGCCCTTTCTGTAATGCCCGCACATGCCCAATTATTCAAATCTAAAAAGAAATCCAAAACCAGCGCCGCGGCTTCCCCCAAAAAAACAAATGCAACCCCCAGCATAGCCGAGAAAACCAAAGGCATGACCGCCATGCCCGGTATTTTTCCACTCTACCAAGATACGGCCACCGGCGAACTTTTCTTCCAAATCAATGCCAGTCAACTGAATAAAGAATACATACACTTTACCTATACCGAAAATGGAGTGGTAGAAGTGGGACATAACCGCGGCTCGTATCGCGGAAGTCGCATTGTGTCTTTCAATCGCCGTTTTAATCAAATCGACGTCATTCAACACAATACCAATTACTATTTCGACCCCAAAAACGAAGTTTCAAAAGCCGCCGATGCCAATATCTCAAAATCTATATTGGCTTCAGAGAAAATTGCTGCTATGGATACCTCCGGCAACTGCCTTATTTCGGCCGATGCCCTCTTCCTTACCGATAAATTGCACGAAATCAGTCCCGGTAGTAGAAGTCCCCGTAAAGGATTTAAACTCGGACGTATCGCCAAAGAAAAAACCTATTACCACCGCATCAAAAACTATCCCGCTAATGTAGATTTTGTGGTGAATTACGGATTCGATAACCCCGCTCCAGAAGGCGGAAGCGCTTCCGTAGCCGATAACCGTTATGTGAATGTGCTTTTACAGCATTCACTCATAGAGGTGCCCCAAAATAATTTCAAACCCCGTCGCGATGATTATCGTATTGGCTATTTTACCGAACAAGTAAACGATATGACGGCCACCGGTTATACCAATTATAAAGATCTGATCCACCGCTGGGATCTACAGAAGAAAAATCCAGAATTGGCCAAAAGCGAACCCGTAAAACCCGTAGTTTGGTGGATTGAAAACACCACTCCTAAATATTTGCGACCTATCATTAAGCACGCTGCCTTGCAGTGGAATAAAGCCTTCGAACCTCTAGGGTTTATTAACGCGGTAGAAGTGTACGAACAATCCGATACCGCCAGCTGGGATGCAGGCGATATACGTTATAATGTCCTGCGTTGGACCTCTTCTCCCAATCCCCCTTTTGGTGGATACGGTCCCTCATTTGTGAATCCCCGTACCGGTGAAATTCTCGGCGCCGACATCATGTTGGAATACATCTTCTTGACCAATCGCGTGCGTTTGACCGATGTATATGAAGTGCCTAAAGGACATGAGTACTGTCATGCCGGATCGGTATTGCATGAAGAGTGGAACAAAGCCCAAACCTGGGCGCAGATTTCGCAGTTAGACAGCGGTGAACTTACCCGTTTACTGGAAGAATCTTTGCATTATCTCATTCTGCATGAAATGGGACATACCTTCGGTTTGAACCACAATATGAAGGCGTCGCAGTTGAATTCTCCAGAGGAATTGTTGAATCCAGAATTGACGTATAGCCGCGGGCTGATAGGTTCGGTAATGGACTATCCTGCGATCAATCTTCCCCCGAAAAAAGAAATAAAAGTACAATACGAACAGGTGGAGCCCGGACCTTACGATTTGTGGGCCATCGAATACGGATACTCCGTAGGCTTTGAAGATGCAAACGAAGAAGAGCAGCGATTGCAGCAAATTCTTATGAAAAGTGTGATGCCGGAGCATACTTTTGGCAATGATGCCGACGACATGCGTTCGCCTGGAAAAGCCACCGATCCGCGCATCAATGTGGGCGATTTGAGCAGCGATGCCATCACCTACAGCGTTCAACAAATCAAATTAGCGGAGTCCGTTATGCCCCAATTATTGAATCGCTACGGCCACGACCAACACAGTTATGAGCCTTTACGTAAGAGTTTTGCCTTGCTTTTTGGCAGTTATGGCAAAAATGGAGGCATCATATCTCGCTACATCGGTGGGGTATATGTGGAGCGTTTCATGCCGGGTCTTTCTAATGGGAAGCCCTATCAAGCCGTTCCTGCTGCCGAGCAAAGAAGGGCAATGGGAGCATTAGCGACCCATATTTTTGCACCCGATGCGTTTAAAATTCCCGATGGTTTGGTGCATTATTTGCAAACCGAACGCCGTGGATTTGACTTGTTTCCGAAGTCAGAATTGCCCTCTATGTACGAGGCGATGTTGAATACGCAGAAGTCGGTTTTGGCTCATTTATTGCACCCAAGTACCCTTGATCGACTCAATGAAAGTCATTTTGTGGGCAATACCTACACCCAATCTGAGATGCTACAATCGCTCACAGATGCCATCTTTAAGTCAGATTTAGATGTCCTTCCCAATACCATGCGACGTAATTTACAAGTGGCATATACAGCGCAATTATTGGGTATTTGGAAATCAAGGAATGGGTTCGATGGGGTTACAAAAGCCAATATTCTAGCGGAAGTAAAGCGCATCGAAAAGTGGATGCAATCGGCTTTGCCTAAGGGAGTAGCAGAAACCTATGTGTTAAAAGCACACCGAGATCATGTTACGCAACTTATTGATATGGCTTTAGACGATTAGGCCTATTTTTGCGGAATATGCAATTATTCCCTAGAGTAGTTTTTGCGTTTTTCGCACTTTCCGCCTTCTCTGCTAATGGCCAAAACCAGTCAGATTCAATAGAATCTCTGAACGAAATACAATTAAGTTCCAACCGCATGCCCGTAAATCTTTCTGAAACGGGCATGCATTATACCATTATTACGGCCAAGGATATCAAACATTTGCCGGTTCAGAACGTGAATGAGTTATTGGCCTATGTGAGCGGCGTTGATATCCGACAAAGAGGTCCGATGGGAACCCAGGCCGATATCGGCATCCGCGGAAGCACCTTCGATCAGGTCTTGGTAATGGTAGACGGTGTGCGCATGTCGGATCCGCAAACCGGACATCATCAAATGAATTTACCCGTTCCCTTACAGATGATCGAACGCATCGAAATCATAAGAGGCACCGCCGCCCGACGTTATGGTTTGAATGCCTTGGGTGGGGTAGTAAACGTAATCACCAAAAAAACATCCGATACGCCCTTTGCTTTCGAGGCTTTCGGTATGCAAACGACGGGTTTATCGGCAAACGAAGGACTTAACGGTGGGTTGCGTGTATTCGGGGCTGGTAACCAAAACGGTTGGAATTTCATGGGCGGAGCCGAAGGACTTCGCGGTAACGGGTATCGGCACAATACCGATTTTGAGCAATTGCGCACCTATGTTAAAGTTTCTAAGGAAAGCGAAATCGGCAGTTTTTCTCTTTTCGGGGGAAGCAATAACAACGCCTTCGGTGCCGGTCTGTTTTATGCGGCTCCTCGAGATTCTAATGCCCGTGAAATC
>CBFHXF010000026.1:0-27709 GCA_965659745.1 Bacteroidia bacterium | reverse complement strand
CGATAAGTTCTTGCGGAACCCAAAAGCACCGGCCGAAAAAATCGGGTGGATGTAATTGCGGTTTTTAGCAAATCTGCTACATATTTGTTTTGTATAATGTGTTTTTTCAGGAACACACAATTGTCACATTTGAAATAAAATATCATAAATAATCACAAATGCCTTGTTTTGGGTGGTCACAGACTGAGAAATTAAAATAGGATTATCGGCGGGAACTAATTTGCGCTCCGCTATGAAAGTGAATCTTAACTCTTATTACAAGTTATTTGTGACGTTTAGTTTTTTTGTTTCGTCAGTTTTTGTTTTCGGACAACCTTTTAGTGGATATGAGGTGTCGGGGGTGCACAGACCGGTGGTTGGTTGGTCTAGCTCTTCGCGAACTGCTTATGCTACTTTTTACACGAACTCATCAGGAAGTGGAATTAGTAAAGAAGTACAACTCCTGTTTAATTCTTCAAATATTGCAGCCGGTGACTCTATCATTGTACTTTCTGATACTGCAGGATTTAAAATGCGCAGTCAAGAACAAAGCACGGGTTGGAGAGATATAATTGGTAAGTCGAGTTTATCAAACACTTCTGGTGCCCGACAGGGTTTTGTATTGAGTGCGTCTCAATCCACGCTCACTTTTGAATTTAAGGCAGACCGGACAACGTCTATGGCCGCCCCAGTGGCGAATTCAAGATCCATAGTTGTATATCATAAGCCTAAAATTGGACAAGTTAATACATCGCAATATTTGATTATAAAAATTAGAATCATTGCGGCATCCAATGTATATCGTTGGACGGGTGAAGTGAGTAAAGATTTCCATGACGAAGACAATTGGATGCCCATTAGAAGTAGCATTTCTACATCTGATAAATTAATATTTGACCATATTGGAGCAAAAGAGTGCGAAATTCGAAATAACGGATCCAAAGTAAACCAAACGATCGATCAACTTATCATTAATCACTACACCGATATTATGTTTACGAATTATCGAAATAACGGCGATAATTCGGTAAGTACCTTGGTTTTGGAAGACTTAAGTACGAATCTAAAGTTTTATACATTAATGACTTCAAGCGACTTTCCCGATCCTTACACATTTGGTAGTGGTTCAAGTTCTTACGATTTAGTAGCCGGTGTTGGAGCAGGTATCAGTGTTGCAGGTACCGATACGATTACGTTTCGTTTAACGCAAAATACCTACATACAAGGGGCCTCAAATTCTTTTTCAGATTATCCGTATTTTGAGTCGGTAAACGACAAAGGCAATGGAGCCTGTTTGAAAATTTATCTTGAAACTTCTACTTCAGCGAGTGACTTAGTCTATACAAATTTCAATTGCGAGTCGAATACGTCGGTACTTTTTGATGGAAACTCAGGAATTGAGTATGTTGAACTCGGGCCCTTTGAATTTAATGCACCTTTGTCGGGTAGTAGAAAGAGATTAGGGGGAGAAGGTAGAATAGTAGTGTCGCCAAGAGTTACAATAAAACAAGTAAACAATGATGGAGCATTCCCGCATTATTTAGGTGGTACTATGGAAGTTTACGGTACCGTAATCGGTAATTTTATCTCAAACGCTCCTTCTGCGAATACCGAGGCCGCATGGAATTCTTGGTCTCCCTATTTGAAAATAATGAATGATGGTACTTTTAAAGGGAGAATAGGTGCTCAAGCCAAAGGGTCGACTACCATTAACATCACCGGTGGCGTAGAATGGCAAATGCACAATTCTGGCAATCGCTCTTGGCGCACCGTCGGATTTCCATTCAGTACGATGCACGTATCTCAAATTGCCCGCAATATTGTCATTACCGGCACCAAAGACGCTACCAATAAAGACAGTTTCTATTCTTTTAATAGTACCTGCAGTCATTGTAAAACCTCCCTTTATTCTTGGGATGAGTCGAATTCGGCATGGTCGGGATTCGAATCGGGCACCACAGCCAATAAAATCGATGCAGGTGAAGGTGTATTGCTATTTTTTAGAGGTTTGGGAGATGCTGGACTTGGAGATGCCTCGGCATCAGCTACCGCAGGTGTGATGAGTTTTAAAGGCACTCCTGTAACGGGAAGTAAAACACTCAATCTTGCCTATAATTCCAACGGAGGAAGTCTGAAAGGCGTTAACCTAATCGCAAATCCTTATATGTCGAACGTTGATTGGAATGCCTTAACCCGCACCAATGTGGCCGACAAGTTTTATTTCTACGATCCAGCCGGAAAAATGTACAATACCTACGACAATACCGGTTCATCGGTAGTGGTTAACGGCACCAATGCCTACAAAGCGGGTACTACTACCCAAACACGCACGATTGAACAAGGTGCGGCGTTCTTCGCTATTGCTACAGGTAGTAGCGCTACCTTGAAATTTGATGAGGCAGATAAAATTGCGACCAACGGATCTGCTTCGGCATTCCGCGAAGACAGAACGTTTCCTTGCAATAGATTGTCGATGACATTAACGAGTCAAGATGCTGCCAAAAAAGAATTGGACCACGCCACATTAGAGTGGGATATGTCTGAAAAAGGCGCTTCGGCAACGGGGGATTTTATGGACATGCCGAAGATTTACGGAGGCTATTACGGCATAGGCACGGTAGACGCAGCAGGCGAATGGTACGTGATAGACCGCAGGCCTGACTTGGAATCGGGTGTTACCGAAACGGTGAATATGAGAATAGCTTCCCACGAGAAAAATGGCGCCTACCGCATGAGTTTTGAAATGTGTGGGGAAGCTCCCAGCGCAACGGTGGTATTGGTTGATCGTTTGAAGGGGACCAAAACGCCGGTGGAAAAAGCCACGGTGTATGAGTTTGCTATGAATGAATCGGATGCATTGAAGGGCGATCGTTTTGGGTTAGAGTTGTTAAAAGCCGACGGACAGACGGGAATAAACGACATACAGAACGCGGTGAGTGTATATCCGAATCCGGCTAAAATTGGGTCTGAGATTTACTTGGCGGTGGCCAAAGGGGCTGTCATTCAAGGTGCCAATTTAGTAGACTTGAACGGTCGTGTGGTGCAAAATTGGAATTCAGAAACTGATTTTCATCATTTAAAAATACAGGCCAATTTGAACGAAGGTATTTATATTTTAGCGATTAAAACCAACTTGGGAGTGCAGCAAAATCGTGTGGTGCTTTCTAAGCCCTAACTTCAACATTAAATTAAATTTATTGAGTTATCTTTGCCGTACAAATCGACTATGTCTACAGCAGAAACATATATTCCGTACAAAGTAAAAGATATCTCACTTGCTGAGTGGGGTAGAAAAGAAATTAACATGGCCGAAGCAGAAATGCCCGGTTTAATGGCGCTTCGCGAAGAGTTTGGTGCTTCAAAGCCACTCGCGGGTGCTCGTATTGCAGGTTGTTTGCACATGACCATTCAAACTGCAGTTTTGATCGAAACTTTAGTAGCTTTAGGGGCAGACGTAACCTGGAGTTCTTGTAATATCTTCTCGACTCAAGATCACGCCGCTGCGGCTATTGCTGCTGCGGGTATTCCTGTGTACGCGTGGAAGGGCATGACCGAAGAGGAGTTTGACTGGTGTATAGAGCAAACTTTATTCTTTGGTGAAGGCCGCGAACCTTTGAACATGATTTTAGATGACGGTGGTGATTTAACCAATATGGTTTTAGATCGCTATCCTGAACTAGCCGCTGGTATTAAAGGTATTTCAGAAGAAACCACTACTGGCGTACTTCGTTTGTATGAGCGCATGGAAAAAGGCACTTTGCCTTTACCTTGTATCAATGTAAACGATAGTGTTACCAAGAGTAAATTTGATAACAAATATGGTTGTAAAGAAAGTTTGGTAGATGCCATTCGTCGTGCTACCGACATCATGATGGCCGGTAAAGTGGCCGTTGTATGTGGATACGGCGACGTAGGTAAGGGTTCTGCAGAATCTTTGCGCGGTGCCGGTGCTCGTGTAATTGTTACTGAAGTAGATCCTATTTGTGCTTTGCAAGCTGCGATGGACGGTTTTCAAGTTTTAACCCTTGAAAAAGCCATTCCTTTGGTAGACCTAGTTGTTACAGCAACAGGTAACTGTAATATCGTTCGTGGAGAGCATTTTGAGGCAATGAAAGATAAGACCATCGTTTGTAATATCGGTCACTTCGATAACGAAATCGATATGGCATGGATTGAAAAAACGCATGGCGATTCTAAATATACGGTTAAGCCTCAAGTAGATGTATTTAATATCGCTGGCAAAGAAATCATCATTTTGGCCGAAGGTCGTTTGGTGAACTTAGGTTGTGCGATGGGTCACCCTAGCTTTGTAATGAGTAATTCATTCACCAACCAAACTTTGGCTCAGTTAGAACTTTGGAGCAATTCCGATAAATACGAAAATAAGGTATATGTATTGCCAAAGCACTTAGACGAGAAAGTGGCTAAGTTACACTTGTCAAAAATTGGTGCTGAGTTGACCATGTTAACCCAAGAACAAGCCGATTATATCGGAGTAAGTGTAGACGGACCGTTTAAACGCGACGAATACCGTTACTAATCGATAACGTTTATAATCTTTAAAAGAGGCTGTTTCAAAAAGAGACAGCCTTTTTTATGTTAGAAGAATTGAAGGGCTTTAGCTCCTTAAGTGAATAACCTAATCACACGTTGCCTTAGGCAAATTTTCTCGATTGTGTATGTCCAATTCGATTGTCGTATCGGCTTTCCTTACGTGTGCTTTTCAAGAGATGGGTACTTAAGGGTAGGGGCAAATTAAAAAACTGAAGCAGACTCAACAGGGTATATACGATGCCAAAAATAGGCTGTTTAAGAGGGAGTTTGGTTCGTTTGATTTGATGAACCTCGTTGATGGTTTTAAACATTTGTTGGAATGAGATATTGTGACTTACCATTAAATGTCGCCGTTGCCAATTATCGGGATCCTCTATTAGTTGCAAGGTGCGGGCAACCAAGTCTTCCACAAAAATAAAACCGTTAGAGCCTTGTGGCACAAATGGATTTACGCTATTGGCGGCGTCAATAACTTGGGTGGAGCTGGTTTTGGCCGTACTGTAGCCTAAAATAACGCCAGGATTTAAAATTAAAACATTTAGTCCTTCATGTGCGCCTCTCCAAACTTCCATTTCGGATAGGTGTTTGCTTAAGGCGTAAGGGGTATTGAATTCAGAATCCGACCAAGTGTCATTGATGGTGATATCTTCGTTGTTTTCGGGTCGGCCGAGTGCGGCAATAGAACTAAAATGTATGAGTTTAGATATTTTCGCCTCCAAACATGCGTTTACAATATTTTGTGTAATCTGGGTATTCGTTTCGATCATGATGGCATCCTGAGAGATATTGAATGAAATCATGGCAGCTGTATTTACTACTATATCGTAGGGCGTTTGTAATATTTCAATGATATTGATTGTGTCGTTTAAGTCAACATCAATCCATTTAAATTCACCCGTTAGTGTGTTTTGATCGGGGTCGAAAACATATCCCTCATCGGAAAAGTTAGATAGTTTAGTTTTAAGGGAATTCAATAATGAAAATTCGGAATTTTGCAAATTTTCATAATAATTTTTAATACTTTCAAAGTGAGAGGTAATTCCAGAAGGGCGTTTGGCGCCATCGACTTTCCATCCTAATTGAAGGGCTTGGTGCACAAAATGCGAGCCCACAAATCCATTAGCGCCCAGCACTAAAATATGGGGCCTCATGACTGCGGCTGCTTTTTATTTAATAGGTATTCCAATTGTTGTTCGGGCGTAACCAATCCTTTTTCAATAAATTCTACCATTTGTTTGGCTTGCGGCGTTATTTCATGATTTGGGAATTCCTTTATGAAATTTTTATAGAGCACCAAAGCGCGATCAAAAACTTGATGCTGCTCGTAGTGATGCGCCGCCATTACGTACAAATCAACACGGTGGTTTTGACTCTTTTTGAAAGTTTCTAAATAAGTTTCTGCCCACTGTGCTGCTTGCAAGGTCATATTGCGAGCTAACTTTATTTGAATGGCTTGGTAGGCAAAGGTGTCGGATTGTTTGTTTTTGGGATTTGCCTGTGCAAAAGCCCACAAGGCACTGTCGGCATTTGGGGGTAATGAATCCAAAATTAGTTTGGGACTTACATGCGAATAAAAGGTATTGATATAATCGGTTTCCTTGTCGACATTGCTGCTACAAGCACCCAAAAAGGCGGCGAAGGCCAAGCCTAAAAACAATCGGATTTTCATGCCTTCGAATTTACAATAAAGTCTTTATACTTGTGAAAAACTTGGGTACATCTAACCAGAAATACGTTGTAATCTTGTGCTATGAGTGAAAATCCCGTAGTTCCGCAATATACCGAAAATGAAATCCGCAGTTTGGATTGGAAAGAGCATATACGCCTCCGTCCTGGGATGTATATTGGAAAGCTAGGTGATGGTAAATCTCCAGAAGACGGTATTTATGTATTAATCAAGGAAATCATCGACAACAGTATCGATGAGCACGTGATGGGGAATGGCAAGCGCATCGATGTTAAGATCGATGAGAAGCGGGTTATTGTGCGTGATTACGGTCGTGGAATTCCCTTAGGTAAAGTCATTGATTGCGTATCAAAAATTAATACCGGTGGAAAGTACGACAGTCGTGCATTCCAAAAGAGTGTGGGTTTGAACGGGGTGGGTACTAAGGCGGTAAATGCCTTGAGCTCCTTTTTTAGGGTTGAAAGTTTTCGTGAAGGCAAGACTAAATTGGCCGAATTCAATTGCGGTGAATTGATAGTTGACGCGCCTGAGGGAGAAACTAACGAACGCAACGGAACCCGAATGACCTTTGAGCCCGA
Organism: Bacteroidia bacterium; assembly: GCA_965659745.1. GTDB lineage: Bacteria > Bacteroidota > Bacteroidia > NS11-12g > UBA955 > VMCP01. Next base: position 20,911 of record CBFHXF010000026.1, on the reverse strand, counting down.
TGCCACTATTTTTAAAAATTACCGATTTATTCATGATTTTATCATTGAACAAATCAAGAATTATACCTACTTAAACAGTAAATTAACGATTGTTTATAATGGAGAGTCGTATGCTTCGCGCAATGGTTTATTAGACTTGTTGGATAGTAAAGTAACGCCAGAGAATGCCTTGTATCCGGTGGTGCATTTGCAATCTGAAGATTTTGAAATTGCATTTACCCATACCGAAGCTTACGGTGAAGAGTATTATTCTTTTGTCAACGGTCAGTATACCACGCAAGGGGGTACGCATTTACAAGCTTTTAGGGAAGCCTTTGTCAAAACTATCCGTGATTTTTATAAGAAAGACTACGACGCAGCAGATATCCGCGCTTCTATTACCGCAGCGGTAAGTATACGTGTGGTTGAACCGGTTTTTGAATCGCAAACCAAAACGAAATTGGGATCTTCAGAGATGGAACCCGGTGGGGTGTCGTTGAAGTCGGCCATGTTGGAGTTTGTAAAAAAGCATGTAGACGATTATTTGCACCAAAATCAGAATGTTGCCGATGCCCTTATCAAAAAGATCCTTCAAAACGAACGCGAGCGTAAGGACATGGCGGGCGTGCAGAAGTTGGCTAAAGAACGGGCTAAGCGCGCTAATTTGCACAATAAAAAATTGCGCGATTGTAGGGTGCATTTTACGGATTTGAAAAAAGACGAGCGTCACGACTCCACTTTGTTTATCACAGAGGGAGATTCGGCCAGCGGAAGTATAACTAAAAGCAGGAATCCCGATTTGCAAGCGGTTTTCAGTTTACGGGGTAAGCCTTTGAATTGTTATGGCCTCAAGAAAAAAGTGGTGTATGAAAACGAAGAATTCAATTTGCTGCAACATGCTCTTAATATTGAAGAGTCTTTAGACGAACTGCGATATAATAATATTGTAATTGCTACCGATGCCGATGTCGACGGGATGCACATTCGCCTCTTATTAATGACGTTTTTCTTGCAGTTTTTCCCAGATTTGGTGCGAAACGGCCATTTGTACATACTGCAAACGCCTCTCTTTAGGGTGCGTAATAAAAAGGAAACTATTTATTGTTACAGCGATCGTGAGCGTATCGATGCCATTGAAAAATTAGGTCCTAAGCCTGAAATTACCCGATTTAAGGGTTTGGGAGAAATTTCCCCTAATGAATTTGCTCATTTTATTGGAGAAGACATTCGTTTAGAGCCGGTAATTTTGAAGCAGGATTCAAACGTTGAAAAACTGCTGAAATACTACATGGGTAAAAACACACCTGAAAGGCAGGAATTTATTATTGATAATTTAGTGATTGAGAAGAACGATTTGGACGTTTGATCAATTATGAATTATGAATGGTGAATTATGTGACCTTGCCTGAATTTGGTTGTCGCTATTTCATCAAATTTTAGTTTTGTTATTTCAGATGAAATGTGGTGTTTCGAGCCGTTTATTTTAATAGGGGCTGATGTATTCGTAGGATTTCTTTTTGGGCTTCTTTTTATAATCGCCGCGTTTCCAAGCTTCGAAGAATTGCATCCATGCTACGGGACTTAGGTAGTTTTGTGGAGGCGCTTGTTGGTAGTAATATAGTTGTTGAGCGCGTTGTTGAGTAAGGAGCGATTGCGATTGGTGGGCGTCGTTGGGGCGCATGCGAAGCTCTTCTTTCATGGCTTCGTTTTCTAAGTTCTTGCGGGCTCTTTCTAAGGCATCGTCGGGTACGGCGCGGGTTACGAATTCGTGATTGAAAAGCGTTTTTAAAGGCAGGGCTCTAATGAAGATGGCAGGTATATGGATGGTATCCTGGGTCATTAATTTGACCACATTGTATCTGTTACCTAGAAGGGTATCGGGAACTACGTGCGCGGAGGCTACTTTTTCGATTTGCTGAAATATAATGGTATCGCCACGCTTTACCACTACGTCGAAATATCCGTTTATATCAGTGTAACCAATAAGTCCGCGTCTGTTACTTCTTATGTTTACAAAGGGAATGGGTCGTAAACTATCGGAAGTGAGTACCAATCCGGTAAACAGAATAAAGGGATTGTCTTTCTTGGGTGTTTGTGCACGAAGGGTTGACGCCGTGAGGCAGCTTCCCAAGAGAAAAAATAAAAGAAATACCCGGCGCGCGTTCATGTATAGCATTCGAAAATAGGCAAAAAAATTGATTAGGGGAAAAACCAACCTACCAGAAGTGCGGCAGCAACGATGAAGGGGCTGGGGATTTTTTTGGAAATGAGAGCCAAAAAGGTGAACAAGAATACGGAAATATGGAGAATTCGATGGCTGTACGAGTCTGCGAGCCATTGGTAGCTTGTGGTTTCACCGATGGTGAGAGCGGCGGTTAGAATGAATCCTACGGAGAGGGCGAAAAGGGCCGGTATGCTGCGTTGCAGAAAGCCGATGGATTTTATGTTTTCCCAGATGGGGAAGGCGAAGAAAACGAACAGGGTGCCGGGAAGGAAAACGGCAACCATGCCAATTAGGGCACCTAATATTTGCGATTGGGTTGAGAAACCGCTGTTTTTCATGGCCACGGCATTGGCATAAGTGGCTAGATTGAAATTGGGTCCGGGTACGGCTTGAGACATTCCGATACCTGCGTTTAATTCATTATTGGTGATTCGATGGGTGTGGTGCACATATTGTTCTAATGTCATCGCTGCCAGTACATGTCCGCCGCCCAAGGAAAGGCTGCTCATGCGATAGGTGTTTTCAAAAAGCACAACGGGTTTGAGCCATTTCGATTCTTTTTCGAATTTGGAAAGCACGATTCCTGCAATCCCTACACTAATGAAAATTCCTACAAACAAGGCAAGATTGCGCCATTTTATGAGGGTTTTGTTAATTTGTGGCTTCTGAATTGGGGCATTTCCCCATTTAGCTCCGGCAAAGCCGGCGAGTAGCATGCTTATTGGAAAGATCCATGGAGATTGGATTAAAAATCCGGTTATGCCGGAAATCCAAAAGATGGCATAATGAAGTTTTGAGGGTTGTATCCATTTATACATACTCCAAGCGCCATAAACCATGAAGCCGAGAACAGCAGCACCCATAAATTGCAATTCGTTTGATCCCAAAAATTTAGGCGAAATGGCTAAGGCCGCCATAATGATGGCTCCGGGTAATGACCATAATAACAAGGTGAAAATGGCTAGGCGATTGCCACCCAATTTAAGTCCTATAGTGGTGATGGTTTGGGTGGTAGAAGGACCTGGGAGGGCACTGCAGAAGGCGTTGATTTCAATTAATTCATCGTGTGAAATGAATTTTAAACGGTCTACTAAGTTTCTTTTGAAATAGGGTAGGTGCATCTGTGGTCCGCCGAAGGCGGTTAAGCCCAACCAAAAAACGGCTCTAAGAAACCGAAATCGACGGGCTTTTTGTAAATTTGTGTCACGATGCATTTACGCTTTCACAAAATTCGGTATAATTCATGGTTTTTTGGTATACTTTTAAGCGCTTTATTGGGCTTGGCGAGCAGTTGTACACAATCAACTCCTGAAAAAACCACCCGCGCTCTGATGTTGGAATCGGTAGATTCGCTTTGGAATGACTTGCGCTTGGTACGTGTACAGTTTAAGTTTAAGATGGACGAATTTGTTGATCGTAAAACAGATATGGAAAAGCAATTGATTAAAGCACAATTCCTAAAAGAATCTGAATTAACGGAAGATGATAAAACAAATTTCGATAAATATAACGGTGTTTACAGGGTTTATAAAAGCTTGGGTTCAAAATATAAAACAGCGGTATTAACGGCAGAAGATATATTTTACTCGATAAAGGGCTTGGAGAAAGAGGTTAAGAACGGGACCTATGAGTCGAACATAGATGGCTTTAAACAAGAACGCGATTTGTTGAAGAAGAGATTGGCGGAAAATCTAAGAATAACCCTCGAGGTGACAGAAAAACTCACGGCTGTTGAACCCCTTTATTTAAGAACCTCAGAGAAAGTTGATGCGCTGGTAGAAGCCAAATTGCCTGAAAAGTCCTAGTGTTTTTTTATAGAATGAAGCAGCTTATTGCGATTTTCATTCCAATTCCAATCGGTTTCTAGAGTCGCTTTTTGAAAGTTTTGCAGGTGGTTTTCTTGCTTTCGTTGGACTTCTGCTTGCATAAGGAAATCTTGTAATTCTGGATGTGCATGTACTTCTATCAGCCTAGAAAATATGTAATTGATTGCCCAATCGTTGGGATGCATTAAATCGGGTTTGAAAAATCTCAAATCGCGCAACTCCTCATTGAATATTTCGAATGAGGGAAAATATTTGTGTTCGGGATGGGTATTCAGGTGGGCATGAAGTGCGCTTTGCAGTAGTGCTTTGCTGATGGTATTCTCTCGAATACCATCGCGTAGGTGTCGCACCGGACTCACGGTATAAACCAGTTGTAAGTGGGGGAAGTGTTGCTGAATTAACTCAGAAATACGGTCCAAGTCTGATTCGATTTCAGAGGTACTGAATGTTTTTTTAACGAAGTTTTTCTGAGGAATTTTGTGGCAATTGGCAACGGAATCTCCACTAGCCTGCCATTGGTAATAAATAGCAGTACCCAAGGTTATAAACAGGTGGGAGGATTCTTGTAGGTTTTCATATGCGCGGTTGGCAATTAGACTAATTTGCTCTTGTAGTGCTTCTTCGTTTTCATGGTGGAATCGATACGCCCCATCAAGGAAATGCCAGGTGTCGTTGTGGGCGAAAAGTTGTATCGGTCTATTTTGGGTAATGATTTCGAGTGATTTTCGCAAGGCTTGCGGGGTGAAGAGGGTGCCGAATGGATTGGATTCGGTAGGTATGTAAAGGTTGTGAAAGCGTTCCGAAATTTCATCGCTGAAACATGAACCCATGAAATATAATTTCGATTGGGGTTCGAGCATGGCATCTTTTGCAATGGGGAAATCATGGAAGAGCGACTGCTTTAGAGAAGCGGATGAATTCATGTCGCAATTTACAAAAAAAGAAAGGTCCGAATTGCGGACCTTCCTTTTACCAAACTAAACCAAAATAACCACATGAGTTACTTTTCTTTTAAACGGGATAGCAACCGATCCCAAGATTTTTTGGAAAGAGACTTTTCTAAATCGTCTAAAACCATGTGTAAGTGGTTCGATGATGTGATGAAAATCCTGCTTTCATTGTATCTATGACGTAAATTTATGAGAAATGTTTCCTCGGCATTTGTCAGTAATAAGTCATATTGGACTTGTGTCAATGTGCCGCCGTTCAAACGGTCTGATAACGATGATTTGTATGCATTTAGACTGTCAATGGCTTGTTGTTGAATTTCATTGGCGAGATCTAAAACTTCGTTTTGCAGGTTTTCATATTGGGTTAAATGACGCGATATATTTTCCTGCTCTGAACTTTGGAACTCTGCTTTATTGCAATGGCTTCGAAGCGTTGAGGAGTAATCTTGTACCTTTATGGTAAAGGCATCTTCGGGTAAAAAAAGAGGATCAAGTCCAAAATTCGGGATTTTAAATTGCGAATTGGCAACATCCAAATCCCAAACAATCAATTCGGATCTTTTTTCGGCTTCGTATACGATATTTTGTTTGTCGATATACGATTCTAACATAGGGTTTCTTTCAGTTTCGCATGAGGCAAGGAACCCTATGAATAGACAAAATACAAAAAGGCAATTGGCTTTGAGTTTTAAGTTGTGGGTTCCTTGCAATTTCATGACTGTGAATAACTACTATGTACATTTATAAAGACCCATTTTTTAAGTATATCCCCCAAGACATAGAAAAATAATATTAGAAAAGATAGGGTATTAATAATCACAATGCCTTGTGTTCAAGATTTAAGGTATGTGTTTTCGGCATTGTTGTGTGGCTTTTAAATGATAACTGAGGGTTTTGAGTTAAATTCGCGGCATGGTAGAACAAGAAGTATATGTACCCACCCATAAAGTTCGTATTGTAACAGCCGCAAGTTTATTTGATGGTCACGATGCCGCTATTAATGTGATGCGCCGTATTATTCAAAGTACCGGCTGTGAGGTGATCCACCTAGGTCACGATAGAAGCGTACAAGAAGTGGTAGAAACAGCCATACAAGAAGATGCCAATGCTATAGCCATGACGAGTTACCAAGGCGGGCACATTGAATACTTCAAATACATGTACGACTTGCTTCAAGAAAGAGGCGCAGGCCACATCAAAATTTTTGGTGGCGGTGGAGGTGTCATTCTACCCGAAGAGATTAAAGAATTGATGGATTACGGCATTGCCCGTATTTATAGTCCCGATGACGGACGTGAAATGGGCCTTCAGGGAATGATTAACGATTTGGTGCGTCGCAGCGATTATGTACAAGGCGACGAATTGAAGGGAGAAGATCAGAAACTGTCGGTTGGCAATGATAAAGATGTAGCTAGGTTGATCAGTGCGGCAGAGAATTTTCCCGATTTGCATGCCGATACCTTAAATGCAGTGCGTGAGAGGGCCTCTCAATTGAAAACGCCTGTTTTGGGAATTACGGGAACGGGCGGTGCCGGTAAAAGTAGTTTGATCGATGAATTGGTACGCCGGTTTTTATTGGATTCCCCCGAGAAAACATTGGCTATTATTTCTATTGATCCGTCTAAACGGAAAACCGGTGGTGCTCTTTTAGGCGATCGAATTCGGATGAATTCGATTCACAATCCGCGTGTTTATATGCGTTCCATGGCAACCCGTCAGGCCAATTTGGCCATGAGTTCTCATGTTGACGATGCGGTGGCGATTTTGAAAGTGGCCGGTTATGATTTGATAATCGTGGAAACCAGTGGAATAGGTCAGAGCGATACCCAGATAACCGAACATTGCGATGCGAGTTTGTACGTGATGACGCCCGAATACGGTGCGGCGACGCAACTGGAGAAGATTGATATGTTGGATTTTGCCGATGTAGTGGCGTTGAACAAATTCGACAAGCGTGGCGCGATGGACGCGTTGCGAGACGTGAGGAAACAATTCCAAAGAAATCATAAATTATTTGATCAAGATACCGACGCTATGCCGGTTTTTGGTACCATTGCGAGTCAGTTCAACGACCCCGGTATGAACAGTTTGTACCGTTGTATTATGGATACAGTGGATGCGCGAACCGGAAGCGGTTTTGCGAGTCAGTGGACTACCGGCAGCGAATTGAGCGAGAAGATTTTCATCATTCCGCCTTCACGCAATCGGTATTTGTCGGAAATTTCAGAGAACAACCGCCATTACGATGAGAGGGGCCGCAGCCAACAACGTATAGCGCAGAGATTGTATAGCATTCATGAAACTTTGGCGCATTTAAAAGAAAATGGCGGCGACGATAATTTGATACAGGCGCTACAAGCGCAATACGATTCTTTGAACGAAACTTTGTTGCCCGAAAGTCGCAAACTCATTGAAAATTGGGGGGCGCAACGTCAGTTATATAAAGATGAAGTGTACAGTTTTAAGGTGCGCGATAAAGTCATCAATATCAATACGCATACCGAAAGTTTGAGTCATGTTCAAATTCCTAAAGTAGTTTCTCCGCGTTATGAAGCGTGGGGGGATGTGTTGCGCTGGCGTTGGCAGGAAAACTTCCCAGGACAGTTTCCTTATACCGCCGGATTATATCCGTTTAAAAGAGAAGGGGAAGATCCCACCCGCATGTTTGCCGGTGAAGGAAGTCCCGAGCGCACGAATCGCCGTTTTCACTATGTAAGTAAAGATATGCCGGCAAAGCGTTTGAGTACCGCCTTTGATTCGGTTACTTTATACGGTCGGAATCCGGATTTACGTCCGGATATTTATGGTAAAATTGGTAATTCGGGTGTGAGCATTTGTTGTTTAGACGATGCCAAGAAATTATACAGTGGTTTTAATTTAGCCGATCCGATGACATCGGTATCGATGACCATTAACGGTCCGGCCCCCATGTTATTGGGTTATTTTATGAATGCTGCGATTGATCAGCAATGCGAATTGTACATCAAGAAGCAGGGTTTAGAGGCAGAGGTGAACGCTAAAATAGAGGCTATATATAAGGATAAGGGTTTGTCGCGCCCTGTTTATCATGGCGAAATGCCAGCGGGTAACGACGGTTTGGGATTGATGCTTCTGGGAGTAACCGGAGATATGGTGTTACCGGCCGATGTGTATCAGGAAATCAAGGCTTGGACATTGAGTCAGGTGAGAGGAACGGTTCAGGCAGACATTTTGAAGGAAGACCAAGCACAGAATACCTGTATTTTCAGTACGGAGTTTGCCTTGCGTTTGATGGGCGACGTTCAGGAGTATTTTATTACTCAGAAGGTCCGCAATTTCTATTCGGTGAGCATCAGCGGTTACCATATCGCTGAGGCGGGTGCGAATCCGATATCACAGTTGGCCTTTACGTTGTCGAACGGATTCACCTATGTAGAGTATTATTTATCTAGGGGAATGCAAATCGACGATTTTGCGCCGAACTTGAGTTTCTTCTTCAGTAACGGCGTTGACCCCGAGTATGCGGTTATCGGTCGCGTTGCCCGACGCATTTGGGCGAAGGCTATGAAAGAGAAGTACGGTGCGAATGCCCGTTCACAAATGTTGAAATACCATATTCAAACAAGCGGAAGAAGTCTGCACGCGCAGGAGATCGACTTCAACGATATACGCACGACCTTGCAGGCCTTGTATGCGATATACGACAATTGTAATTCGTTACATACGAATGCGTATGACGAGGCCATTACCACTCCAACAGAAGAGAGTGTGCGCCGGGCTATGGCCATACAATTGATTATTAATAAGGAATTGGGATTAGCGAAAAATGAAAATCCAATTCAGGGTTCCTTTATAATAGAAGAGCTCACAGACTTGGTGGAAGAAGCGGTTTTGTTGGAGTTTGATCGCATAACCGAACGCGGTGGGGTATTGGGAGCGATGGAAACCATGTACCAACGCGGTAAAATCCAAGAAGAGAGTTTGTACTATGAAACTTTGAAGCATACGGGTGAATATCCGATTATTGGGGTAAACACGTTCTTAAGCAGCAAGGGTTCACCGACGACTACTCCGGGAGAAGTAATTCGAAGTACGGAGGAAGAGAAGCAACAGCAGATCAATACGGTTGCCTTGGTTCGTGGGGCTTACAGCAATCAAGGAACTGAGGAGTTGCAAGAGCTTACAGCGTCGGCCGTTGCCAATCGCAATATGTTTGCCAATTTAATGGAGGCTTGTAAATATTGCACATTGGGCGATATAACAGAGTCGTTGTTTGAGGTTGGCGGGCAGTATAGGCGGAATATGTAATTCAATTGTTAATTGTCAATTGTTAATTGTCAATTAACGATTTAATGGTTACTGTTTTGTTTGCGGTAAATTGCTTTTGGATGTTTTGATTATAGCGGTGAGGAGTTTTAATATTTCGAGGGCGGAATAGTGTGTTTTTTGAAATACTTCACTTTCCAAAAAATGGGTGGCATTCAGTAATTCTAGCCAATAAAGGGTTTCATTTATTTCCTTTTGAGCAATACTCATTTTATGAATGAAATCTTTTTTGGATTGCCCTTGTTCGGCCTCCCTGATCAATGCGCCTGTGCTTGTGCCGCTCCGAAGGAGTTGCTTTGAAATGACAAATTCTTTTTTTTCAGAAGTTAATTTTTGGTATAATCGAACCGTTGAGATTGCAAAATCGAAGCTTTTGTCTTTAATGATATTTTTGGATTCCATTGATTGGTTTTCCTCAATAGACCTCCATTTTAAATCTTTCCCCTAAATACGTGCAAAAAGAATGGCTAGAAGTTTTGCAAAAACTACAAATCTTCTAGCCATTCATGCTAATTCGATTATTTAAGAAAAAGTCAGCAAATTCAGGCAAGGTCAAATTAACCATTAACCATTGACAATTAACAATTATTCACAATTGGCGTTCTGCCAAGGTCCTGCATTCGTTACATCTGTAAATCCTGCTGATTTTAGAAATGATGCGGCTCTGCCGGCACGGGCGCCACTGCGACATACTACTGTGATTTTGCTGTAGGGTTTCAGTTCGGCAACGCGCTGTTCCAATTGATCTAGGGGAATTAGTTTGGTGCAAGGGGCATGTCCATCGTTATCCCATTCGCCCTGGGTTCTCACATCTATGATGATGGCTTTGGCTTGATTGGGCTGTGTGCTATCGCTAGATGGGGTTCCGTTTGAGCTGTTTTCAGGGTTTATGTTGGCACTTACTTCATTGGTACTGCTACTTTCTGCCGTGGTGGCGGTAGAGGTGCAAGACATGGCGAGTAAAGAGGCCGCTGCAAGGGCACCTGCGTAAAATAGATTTTTCATGAAGCAATTTTCGTACTTTTTTCTGGCTATTTGCGTAACTAATATCACATTTTTTTAAAGCCACTTATATTTGCAGTCTATGTGGGAACAGCAAATAGCGCGCGATTTATCTATCGGAGTAAAGCAAGTTGTATCGGTATTGGAATTAATAAAAGAAGGGAGCACCGTTCCCTTTATTGCTCGATATCGGAAGGAGAAAACGGGCGGACTCGATGAGGTGCAAATAATCAATATTAAAAACGAGCACGAGCGCTTAGAAGCATTCCAAAAACGCAAAGAGTATATTCTTCAACATATTGAAGAACAAGGTAAGTTAAGTCCAGAATTGAAAAAGGCTATCGATTCCTGTATCGACGCAGCTCTGCTTGAGGATTTATATTTGCCCTATAAAACGCGACGAAAAACCCGAGCCGATATTGCCCGTGAGAAAGGATTGGAGCCTTTGGCTAAAACTATTTTTGAACAAAAAGAGGTACGGATACTTCAAAATTTGAAGGCGTTTTTATCAGATAAAGTAACATCCGAAACAGAGGCACTTCAAGGAGCGAAAGATATTATTGCCGAATGGATCAATGAAGACACCGAGGTGCGTTCGCACTTGCGTGAACAATTTGAAAATCACGCCTTGCTATATTCGAAGCCGGCGCGGGGAAAGAAAGACGATCCCGACGCGCAGAAGTTTCGCGATTATTTTGAATTTGATCAGAAATTGACAGGCATGCCTTCGCACCGCTTTTTGGCTATTATGCGTGGGCGTGACTTGGGCTTCCTCAGTGTAAAAGCCGAACCCGATACAGAGAAATCACTTCGAAATGTAAAGCGCAAACTGTTACGCGGGTATAACGATTTAAGCGATGTGGTGGTGGATGCGTTAGACGATGCGTACGATCGTTTGTTACAACCGAGTTTGGAAAACGAAGTTATTGCGAAGGAGAAGAAACGCGCCGATGAAGAGGCGATTTCGGTTTTTGCTTTGAATGCGCAGCAGCTTTTATTAGCTTCTCCCTTGGGTGAGAAGCGGGTTTTGGCCTTAGATCCAGGTTTCAGAACCGGTTGTAAATGGGTTTGTTTGTCGGAAAGAGGGGAGTTGCTCACCAACGGTACCATTTATCCGCACGAGCCCCAGCGCCAAGAAGAGGCTTCCCAAAAAACAATAGAAAAAGTAATTAGAGATTTTGAAATTGAAGCGATAGCGGTAGGAAATGGCACTGCCGGTAGAGAAACCTTGCAATTTTTGCAAAACTTTTTATCAGAATCGATACCCGTATTTTCAGTGAATGAATCGGGGGCGAGTATATACAGCGCGAGTGCGGTTGCCCGTGAAGAATTTCCCGATCACGATGTGACCGTACGAGGGGCCGTAAGTATTGGCAGGCGATTAATGGATCCGCTAGCCGAATTGGTAAAAATCGACCCGAAAAGTATTGGGGTGGGACAGTATCAGCACGATGTGAATCAGAGTTTGTTGCAAGACCGCCTTACCGATGTGGTTACCCTTTCGGTGAATAAAGTTGGGGTTAATTTGAATACGGCGAGTAAACATTTATTGGGTTATGTGAGCGGTTTAGGTCCGGCATTGGCCGAGAAAATTGTGTCCTACCGCAATGAAAATAAAGGTTTTGCTTCGCGTGATGAATTGAAGAAGGTTCCCAGATTGGGATCGAAAGCCTTCGAACAATGTGCCGGATTTTTGCGGATTCGCGGTTCTAAGAATCCGCTCGATAATACAGGAGTGCATCCGGAACGCTACGATTTGGTGAAGCGCATGGCTAAAAGTGCGGGACTAACCGTAGACGCTTTGATTGGCAATGCCAATGCCTGGGCGCAGATCAATTTGTTGGCATTTGTTGACGAAAAAGCCGAAATCGGTTTGCCCACCTTGGAAGATATCAAGCAGGAAATGTTAAAACCTGGCTTGGATCCGCGTGGGGTGGCGGAGAATGTACGCTTCGATTCTGCGGTACAGAAAATGGAAGATTTGCATGAGGGCATGCAGATGAACGGCATTGTTACGAATATTACCAATTTTGGCTGCTTTGTCGATATCGGTGTGAAACAAGACGGATTGGTGCATATTAGTGAAATGTCGAATAAATTCATCAAACATCCGTCTGAAGTAGTGCAGTTGGGACAACAAGTTTCCGTTCGGGTTACTCAAATTGACTTGCCTCGCAAGCGCTTGGGATTGAGTATGAAGAATTAATCTTGGTATAGCGCCTGAGATTTGTTGGGTGGTAACGCTCGTGACTAATTTGGGCTTGTGCTTAAATATTGCGCAGTCGCTCAGTACTAACGTATTATGATAACGCTTGTGATTAAGTGAGTAATGGATGTCTACAAAGACGGATTGAAACTTATAACTAAAGGGTATTTTGTTTAATTTTATTCCTCACGCATAGTTTTCGCCTTAAGACGGGGATTGCCTATTTTTGTAGCATGTCTGATGCTCACATTTCAAAATCAAGAATTGTAAAATCGCCTACGGGCACCAAGCTGAACTGTAAAGGTTGGGTGCAAGAGGCCGCTTATCGTATGTTACACAATAATTTAGATCCCGATGTGGCCGAACGCCCCGAGGATTTAATTGTATATGGCGGCTTAGGTAAGGCAGCCCGCAACTGGCAGGCCTTCGATGATATTTGTAAGGCATTGCTCGACTTAAACGACGACGAAACGTTGATGGTGCAGAGCGGAAAGCCTGTTGCCATTTTGCCTACCCATAAAAATGCCCCACGCGTGCTTATATCGAATAGCCAACTGGTTCCTAAGTGGGCTACTTGGGAGCATTTCCGCGAGTTAGAAGCCAAAGGTTTGATGATGTACGGTCAAATGACGGCAGGAAGTTGGATTTACATAGGTTCGCAGGGCATTGTACAAGGCACTTATGAAACCTATGCCGAATGCGCACGTCAGCATTTCGGGGGAAGCCTAAAGCACACCTTAAACGTAACCGCGGGCTTAGGCGGTATGGGCGGGGCTCAGCCCCTAGCCATCACCATGAATGAAGGAGTGGCATTGGTAGCCGAGGTAGAAGAGTGGCGTATTAAAAAGCGTTTGGAAACCCGTTATTTGGATGTAATGAGTCGCGATATCGATGATGCCATCGACAAAGCACTCATGGCCAAAGAGCAAGGGGCAGCGGTGAGTATTGGTGTTTTATGTAACGCCGTTGATTTATTAGAGCGCATGTTGGAGCGCAATGTAATTCCAGATACCTTAACCGATCAAACATCCGCTCACGATCCTTTGGTAGGTTATTATCCTGAAGAAATGGATGTGGAAGCAGCAGACAGACTGCGCGAACGCGATCCGGATGCCTATGTAGAATTAAGCTATAAAACCATGGTGAAGCATGTAAGCTTGATGTTAGAATTGCAGAAAAAAGGAGCCATCACATTTGATTATGGTAATAATTTGCGCGGTAGGGCTTTGGAAAAAGGACTGACAAATGCCTTTGATTTCCCTGGTTTTGTACCTGCGTATATCCGCCCTTTATTTTGTCAAGGAAAAGGTCCATTCCGTTGGGTTGCCTTGAGTGGAGATCCTGCTGATATTCATGCTACGGATAAGAAAATATTAGAATTGTTTCCTGAAAACGAAAGTTTGAAGCGGTGGATTACCATGGCGCAAGAGAAAATAGAATTCCAAGGATTGCCGGCTCGTATTTGTTGGATTGGTCAAGGCGAACGCCAGAAAGCGGCATTGGCCTTCAACGAGATGGTGAGAAATGGAGAAGTGAAAGCTCCTATTGTTATTGGCCGCGATCATTTAGATACGGGTTCGGTAGCGTCTCCTAATAGAGAAACAGAAGCCATGTTAGACGGTTCCGATGCCGTTGCAGATTGGCCAATATTAAATGCATTTGTAAATACGGCTGGTGGCGCCAGTTGGGTAAGTTTACACCATGGCGGTGGCGTAGGTATGGGATACAGCATCCATTCGGGTATGGTAATTGTGGCCGATGGTACCGACGATGCGGAAGACAGATTGCGTAGAGTATTGCATAACGATCCGGGCATGGGTGTGGTACGCCATGCAGATGCAGGCTATGAGTTGGCCAAGGAAACTGCCAAGTTACATGGTTTGGACTTAGCAGAAAGATTGAAGAACGCGAAGTAATTCATAAAAAGCGCATAAAAAAGAGGCCGTTTCGCAAGAAACGGCCTCTTTTTTATATAATCCCAAATAATGATGGGATTATGTGTTGGGCTTTTTATATTTTTAAGATAGAGCAGATGTTACGTCATCTGACTGTGAATCCAAAAAGACTTTAGTTTTTATTAATTGGTAGTTTTGGGTGCTTTTACATCAGGTAATGCTGTTTCTTCAACTGCTGCAGGTTGATTGCCAGCTGCAGCTCTTGAGCGCTTACCGTTGTAAGATGCGGCAACCAAAGAAATAACTACGATTACGATCGCGCCGATCCATGTGATTCTTTCTACGATGTCGGTAGTTTTTTCAACTCCGAAGATTTGATTTCCTTGAGAAAAGTTTGATGCCAATCCGCCACCTTTAGGGTTTTGAACGAGAATAACCAACATAAGGAGTAGGGAAACGATAATGGCTAAAATGAGTATCCAGGTCATGATTTGTTTTGTTCTTTTTCGATTTGACTAATTAGGTTTGCAAAGTACGTCTTTTTTTCGGGAAATTTCAACTGCAATTGTTCGTAAGCCCAAATTGCTTTTTGGGGATTGTCTTGTTTTAAATAAATGCGTGCCAAGGTTTCCGTTACGATGGCACCGGTGAGCTTTTCTCCCTTTTTTTGGGCTTTCTCAGGTTTGAAGAACTCTTGTTTGGGCCTAGAAATACTGGGCTTGGTAAGTAAGAAGTTTTCAATGATGCTCTTTTGGTGTTCTACGCTTTGTGGAATTTCCGCTGCTGGTTTAATGGGGGGCGTTTTCTCGGGTTGCGCCTTTTTTTGCTTTCCATTTAGCCACGAATAAAAATCGTTGCTGGCATTTCCTTGGTGTTCCGGTGTTTTTTCAGGCTCGGTGAAGCTAAAAATACGTTCTAGATCATAGGCAACGGTTTCGGGTGTAAACTGAGGTTTTGACTTCTTGGGTTCGGGCTTAGGTTCTGTTTTAGTTGCGATTTTTGCAAAAGATTTTTCTTCTGGTTTTGCAGGCGTGGTCGCAACCTCTGGTATTTTAACTGGCTCCTGTGGTATAGCTATCGGCTCCTGGGGTTTAGCTATTGGCTCCTGGGGTTTATCTATTGGCTCTTGGCGTATAGCTATCGGCTCCTGGGGTATCGCAACTGGCTCCTCTACTTTTTCAGTATCTAGAGGTGGGTGAAGAACCTTGTTGTTAGTTGCATGAGTATTTGCTTCTGCAGGTTTTACAGGAGGAATTTCCTTGTGTAATGGGGCCTCTAATGCTGGAGTTGGATTTGCAATGGCGGGCGGATTCAATTCAGCTTTCGTGCTTTTTTCATTGGGCGATTCGGTGTTTTCAATAAGCTTCGAATGGGTGTTTTTAGTAGATTTTGAATCGAGACTAGAAAGAGAGCTCGCATCTTGGTTTTCAGGAGACTTTGAATCATGTGTAAATCCAAAAAGCCAGGTGCGGTCGTGCACCCGCATGGCCGCCTGATGCATTAAGGCCTCGGTTCTGAAGTCTTGCTTTTGATGGTAATGACGTGCCAATAAGGCAAAGGGCCAAGCAAAATAGGGGAAGCGTTTGGTAAGCTCAATCAAATCTTGAACCGTACCTGCATCTAGCAATTCAGCACTTCGGGCAATATGTTTGAGGGTTTTGTGGTTCACCAGTCTAAAGCAATTGCAGCAAAAATTTGTTGAACAATAATATCGGTAAGTTCATTAGATAAACTTGCCTCTACGCTGTTAAAGTCAACCCCCGAATCGAAGGTTTGGGAGGAGGTGAAATCTTTAGAAAAATCTTTCTCGGGATACTTTTCACACACAAAGTCCACCCGAACAGAAATGGTAAATTGCGTTTGTGCCGCTCCCGTTTGCGCATTCAATGCGGCGGGTGTGATTTCATATCGGCTGATGACTCCGCCGATGCGATAATCGCCGTTTTCGGCAATCATTCCCAAAGATGTTTCGGTTTGAAACTTGGTTTTGAGTTTTTCGGTAAAGTCGATGCTCAAACTTGGATTGACCAAAGCGGCTTCGTTATTGAAAAAATCAACCGAGAAATTTTGTACGTCTTTAGGAATATTAGCTCCTCTGAAATCGTAAATTCCACAACCGCTTACAACGCCGATGGCTAAAATGCCGAAGGAAAGTTTAATCCAATTCATATTGTTTGATTTTGCGGTAAAGGGTGCGTTCGGAAATTCCCAAATCTTCGGCGGCTTTTTTCCGTTTGCCGTTATTTCGGTTCAATGCCAGTCGAATCAGCTCTATTTCTTTCGACTCTAAACTCAGGTCATTGGAATCGTCGATTCCCAAAGTTTCTGCATCGATAAAGTCGTCTTCGTCGTCTTCTTGGCTTGGATAGGGATTGATATCGCCGGGCACGTGATTGGGAGTTTGTAAAAAACGCGATTCTTCGTGCATCGGATAATTGCGAAAATTGCCACTTTCTTGTTTGAGGTTATTGGGTACGGGCACTTGCGCTCCTTCTTGTGATTCTATGAGTCCAAAAACCACCTTTTTTAAGTCGTTTACGTCTCTTCGCAAATCTATCAAAACCTTGTAGAAAACATCCCTTTCGCTCATGCCGTCGTAATTGCCCTCCGTTGTTTTTTCTAATAACATGGGCAATTGGTTTACGAGGGGAGGTAAATAGTGTTTCAGGGCTTCTTCCGAAATCCAAGAACCGCTTTCTAAAACACAAATTTGTTCGCTTATGTTTTTAAGCTGACGGATATTTCCGGGCCAGGGATAATTTTCTAATAGGGTTTGAGCACCTGGACTTAGTTCTAAGAATTCTCGATGGTTATTTTCGGCAAAGTCGGAACTGAACTTTTTGAACAGCAGCGGAATGTCTTCTTTGCGTTCGCTCAATTTGGGAACCCTTATGGGTACAGTAGCCAAGCGGTAATATAGGTCTTCGCGAAATTTTCCTTGTTGGGCGCGATCCAAAAGGTTGCGGTTGGTGGCCGCCACCACACGTACATCGGTTTTTTGCACTTTGCTGCTGCCGACTTTGATGAATTCGCCGTTCTCTAATATGCGTAACAGGCGTGCTTGGGTTCCCAAGGGCAATTCGCCTACTTCATCTAAAAATATAGTGCCTCCATTTACGCTTTCAAAATATCCTTGGCGTTTATCGGTAGCGCCTGTGAAGGACCCTTTTTCATGTCCGAATAATTCACTATCGATGGTGCCTTCCGGGATAGCGCCGCAGTTTACGGCAATAAAAGGGGCGTGTTTGCGACCGCTTAAATGGTGTATGATTTTGCTGAAACTTTCCTTACCCACGCCACTTTCCCCTTGGATGAGCACGTTCATATCGGTAGGGGCTACTTTAACGGCAGTTTGTAGCGCTGCATTGAGTAGTGGGGCATTCCCAATAATCCCGAAACGTTGTTTTACTGCTTGTAGTTCCATGTTTGCACAAATTTAGGTATAAACTGACAAAATGTCACACTAGGGAAATTTCCACCGAGAAGAAAAAAGCAAAAAGGTGTGAATAAACTGTGAAGTAACCTTCGATTTTTAATGCTAGTTTTGGAAGTCATTCATGGAAGAGCATCCCGAACATATCGACGATTTAGAGTCAACAAACGACGAAGAAAATCTCAATTCGCAAACTGAGGTCAAGCCCGTTGGTGGTTTGTTCAAAGATTGGTTTGTAGAATACGCGAGTTATGTTATTCTTGAGCGCGCTATTCCTGCGGTGGAAGACGGATTAAAGCCGGTACAGCGCAGGATACTTCACGCCATGAACGTGATGGATGACGGTCGATTCAACAAGGTAGCCAATATTATTGGAGCTACGATGGCGTATCATCCTCATGGAGATGCGGCCATTGGCGATGCCTTGGTGAATTTGGGTCAGAAAGATTTATTAATTGAAACCCAGGGTAACTGGGGAGATGTGAGAACCGGCGATTCCGCGGCGGCACCGCGTTATATTGAGGCCCGACTTTCGAAGTTTGCCAAGGAGGTGGCGTTTAACGATAAAACCACCGAATGGCAATTGAGTTACGACGGTCGTAAGCGCGAGCCCATCAACTTACCCATGAAGTTCCCCTTGGTTTTGGCACAGGGGGTTGAAGGTATTGCCGTAGGTTTGAGTACGAAAATTATGCCCCATAATTTTTTAGAATTGTGCGAGGCGAGTATCGACGTGCTCAAAGGGAAAAAAGTGGAGATTTTTCCAGATTTTCCTACAGGGGGTAGTGCCGATTTTACCCATTATAACGACGGGAAAAAAGGAAGTCGCATACGCGTAAGGGCCCGGATAGAGGAGAAGGATAAAAATACACTTTTGGTAAAAGACATTCCCTTTGGTACTACCACGGGGAGTTTAATTGAGAGCATAATTAAAGCCAGCGACAGCGGTAAAATAAAAGTTAAAAAAGTAATTGATAATACAGCGGCTAATGTAGAAATTGAGATTCAATTGGCGCCTGGTATTTTGCCAGATATGGCCATCAATGCGCTGTATGCCTTTACCGATTGTGAACTGTCGATTTCGCCATTGGCGTGTATTATTGAAGCCGATCGCCCCAGTTTTATGGGGGTTTCGGAAATTCTTAAGGCCTCGACCTTTCACACGTTGGGCTTATTGCGTCGAGAATTGGAAATTCAACTCGACGAGCTAGAAAACAAATGGCATTATTCTTCCTTAGAAAAAATATTTATTGAAAATCGCATTTACCGCGATATTGAAGAGTGCGAAACGTGGGAGGCGGTAATCGAAACCATAGACCGGGGATTGGATCCTTTTAAACCCTTGCTCAAGAGGGAAGTTTTGGAGGAAGACATCATCCGATTGACAGAAATAAAAATCAAACGTATTTCTAAATTCGACTCGTTTAAAGCCGACGAGTTGATTCGCAGTGTAGAAAATGAAATTGCAGAGGTAAAGCATCATTTGGAACATCTGACGGATTATGCCATTGCCTATTTCAAACAATTAATTAAGAAATACGGCGCCGGAAAGGAACGTAAAACTGAAATCAAGGTTTTCGATACCATTGAGGCCAATATTGTGGCTGCGGCAAACGTAAAATTGTATGCCAATTACGAAGAAGGTTTTGTGGGAACCTCTTTACGAAAAGACACCTTCGTATTGGATTGTTCGGATATTGATGATGTCATCGCATTTCGAGCCGACGGCAGTTATTCGATTGCAAAAGTTTCGGATAAGCACTTTTTTGGAAAAGAACTTATCCATGTGGGAATTTGGCGCAAGGGAGATGAACGCACTACCTATAACTTAGTGTATTGGGATGGGGCCGGTAAAAAGGCCATGGCCAAACGTTTCAATGCCACGGGATTGATTCGTGAGAAGGTCTATAATATGGCCACGGAAAATCCCAAAACCAAAGTATTGTACTTCTCCGTGAACCCGAATGGCGAAGCTGAAAAGATCAATATTTATTTAAGTGCCTCTGCCAATGCACGTCTGAAACAATTCGATTACGATTTTGCAAAATTGGCGATTAAAGGTAAAACCGCTGGGGGAAATCAAATCACAAAATATCCCGTTCGGAAAGTAGACTTGAAAGAAAAAGGAGGCTCTACTTTAGGTGGGGTGAATATTTGGTGGGACAATCTAACCGGCAGGTTGAACGGCGATGAGAAAGGGGTTTATTTAGGCGATTTCAATGCCGACGATCAATTGTTGGTTATTTACAAGGATGGCTCATACGAATTAACAAATTACGAATTGATCAATCGTTTTGCCCCTGAAGAGGTGTATCACATTCAAAAATTCTATGCCGAATTGCCTTTACAGGTGGTTTATTTAGACGGCAAATCGAAACAGCATTTCGTAAAGCGCTTTGTTATTGAAACCAGCACTTCCAATAAGAAATTTGTATTCATATCGGAGGAAAAAGGATCGCTACTTGAATGCCTGTCTTTGGCAAATCCAATGACGATAGAGCTTCTCACGGAAAATAAAAAGAAAGAGAAGAATACCGAAGAAATCAATATTACCGAATTTATAGAGGTAAAAGGTTGGAAAGCGGTAGGCAATAGATTATCGTTTGACACGGTGAAGAAAATTACCATGACTTCAGATAAGAGTGGAGTTCCAGCGCCGGTTATTCAAGAAGAATCAGTAGAAGACGAGGTAGATGCAAATGATAACTCCAACGGTTCCGCTCCGGCAGCCCCGATCATACGCGATATCGAACCTCCTAAAACGAATGGTGACAGTCCGCAATTGAACTTGCTTTAAGACTGCCTGATCCAGCGCCACAAATCTTTCCAGCTCGGTTTTTTACCGTACATCAGTACGCCCACACGGTAGATTTTAGCCGAAAGCCATACCATAAATATAAAGGTAAGGAGCAGCAGTATAAAACTGCCTATAATTTCGGTTAAAGGCACGTCGAAAGGAGCTCTCACGGCCATTACGATCGGACTGGTAAGCGGAATCATAGAAAATATTTTGGCTAACTGTCCGTTGGGTGATTGAAAAACCACCGATTGGGCAATGATAAAACCAAAAACCAAGGGCAAGCTCACGGGC
>CBFHXF010000025.1:0-29395 GCA_965659745.1 Bacteroidia bacterium | reverse complement strand
GTTGCGCGTTTACCACAAACGACAAACCCGCGTGCACAAAGTGCAGACTTTGTCTCAATTAGAGACAACCGAGGGATTGGTATGGATTGACCTACAAAACCCAAGTCCGGCTGAAATTGCCGATGTAGAAGCCCATTTCGAATTTAAATTCCAGTCGCGTCAAGAACAAATCGAAATCGAAAGTTCGTCTCGTTATTTCGAAACCGACGATGAAATAATTGCCAACAGCAACTTTTTACAGTTCAATTCCGAACATAATCAATTCATTTCCAACGCAGTTTCCTTCATCCTCCAGGATGATATTCTTTTCACCTATCGCGATGCCGACCTCACTGCGTTCTCCGATTGTGTGAAAAAGATAAAAGGTACCGGTCGTTTCTTCCATAGCGGAAAACAAATAATGGCCACCCTTTTAGAAGTTGGGGTCGACAACGATGCGGATCTACTGGAAACCCTTTCTCGACAGGTTGCAGAATTGTCTAAAGTAGTTTCTTTCGGGGGAAATCCTGACGAACACCTCATCTTGAAAATATCGAGAACGCAAGAGATGACAATGGAAATCCGCCAAAATGCGGTCGATAAACAACGCGTATTATCGGCCATCTTAAAGAGCAAAGAATTCGAGGGGGAAGACTATGAACGGCTGCGTATCGTCATCAAAGATATTAACTCGCTCATCGATCACGCCAATTTCACCTTCCAACGTTTGGAATATTTGCAAAACACCTTTTTAGGTTTAGTAAATATTGAACAAAATAAAATCATCAAAATCTTCACGGTAGCAAGTGTTATCTTCATGCCCCCTACCCTTATTGCAAGTGTGTATGGCATGAATTTCGAATTCATCCAAGCCTTCAAATGGAAATATGGATTTGCCTATGCCATTTTATTGATGGTTATTTCCTCTGCAGGAACGTTGTATTTCTTCCGCCGAAAAAAGTGGCTTTGAACCATTTCAGCGATTGGGTTGTTTCTAAGACATGAGGATAGGGATTTTAGCTGCGTTTACATTGGTTTTATTAGCTTCTTTCAGCAATACAAAACCGGTAGATTTGATTCGCAATACTTATAAAAAGGCCTTAAAAGAATCAGAGTCTGTTAAGGAACTAAAAAAACTCACCGAGAATAAAAAAGACGCCCATTCTATCGCTTTCTATGCCATGGCATTGGCTTTTGAAGCGCGCGAATCGAGCTGGGTGCCTACTAAAATGAGCTTAGCAAAAGATGCGTATGCCCAACTCAATAAAGCGGTTAAAGCCAACCCTAATAACTTCGAAATACGCTATTTGAGATTCAGTTTTTCTTGTGAAGTGCCCAGTATGTTAGGCCTGAACGAACACATATCCGAGGATAAAAAATACATTTTAGATCATGCCAAAAAAGGCGAATATTTGGCGGATATCATGAAAAAGTATTTCCAAAAATCGTCGTGTTTGACCGATAAGGAAAAACAATTGATCAATACCCGCCTTTAATTCTTACGCGCGGTTAATGGCCGCGATACCCGGTAATTCTTTACCCTCAAAATACTCTAAAAGGGCTCCACCACCGGTACTTACGTAACTAACGCTATTTTCAAATCCAAATTTATATACGGCAGCTGCGCTATCGCCCCCGCCGATTAAACTGAAAGCCCCGTTTTGGGTGGCGTCTGCTACCGCTTGCGCAATAGATTTCGTGCCGTTTTCGAAAGCTTCCATTTCAAAAACGCCCATCGGACCGTTCCAAAGTATGGTTTTACTGTTTAACAATACCTCTGTGAACTGAGCCACCGCAGAATGTCCGATGTCTAAACCCATCCAGTTTTCTGAAATTTCATTACTAGGAACATTCTGTGTATTGGCATCCGCCTTGAAAGCATCTGCCATAACAGAATCTAAAGGCAAATGAATCTTTACGCCTTTTTCTTCTGCTTTTTTCATGATTTCCAAACAGGTTTCCAAGCGATCTTCCTCGCATAAAGAAGAACCAATTTGTCCACCTTGAGCCTTGAAAAACGTATATGCCATACCGCCACCAATAATGATATTGTCGGCCACATTCAATAGGTTTTCTACAATTAAAATTTTATCAGAAACCTTAGCGCCGCCGACTATCGCGGTCAAGGGTCGCTCAGGCGACTTCATTACTTTCTCTGCATTTTCTATTTCAGCCGCCATTAGCATCCCAAAGGATTTCTTTTGAGGGAAATAATTAGCGATAACCGCCGTGGAAGCATGCTCGCGATGGGCAGTTCCAAAGGCATCGTTTACATAAAAAGTTCCCAAGGAAGCTAATTTAGCTGCAAAATCGGCGTCTCCTTTGGTTTCTTCTTTGTAAAAACGCAAATTCTCCAAAACCAAAACATTTCCAGCCGCCAAGGCACCGGCCTTCTGTTGGGCTTCTTCCCCGATACAATCAGAGGCAAAATCTACTTGTGCGCCGAGTAATTCCGACAGTCTTCCTGTAATATGACGCAAGGAAAACGCATCTTCAGGACCGTTTTTGGGTCGCCCGAGGTGACTCATTATGATTACCGAACCACCCGTATTTAAAATGTGTTGGATACTTGGAACGGCTGCGCGTATGCGCGAATCGTCGGTGATTTCAAACTGGGCATTCAAAGGCACATTGAAATCAACGCGCATCACTACTTTCTCGTTTTGGAAGTTTAGATCAATCAATTTAGGGCTCATAACTATATACTTTTAAGTAATTGTTTCATGGAAGTTTCGGTCTCTATTATTTCACGCAAGGCGTCAATCGGCACGCGCTTTTGTTCCATCGTATCTCTAAAGCGGATGGTCACGTCGCCTTGGGTAAGACTTTCGTGATCTACCGTTACACAAAATGGCGTACCGATGGCATCCATACGACGGTAACGTTTACCGATACTGTCTTTGTCTTCGATGAACGTATTGAAATCAAATCGCAAATCTTCGTAAATCTTTTCCGCCAATTCAGGCAAACCATCTTTTTTAACTAAAGGCAAAATGGCGCATTTAACGGGGGCTAATGCGGGAGGTAATTTGAGAACTGTACGAATATCTCCATTTACTTCTTCGTCTTGCAGGGCCTCCGACATAACCAATAAGAACAAACGATCCAAACCAATAGAGGTTTCCACGACATACGGAATATAACTTTCATTAGTTTCGGCATCGAAATAGCGCATTTTTTTACCGCTAAATTGTTCATGTTGCGATAAATCAAAATCGGTACGCGAATGAATGCCTTCTACTTCTTTAAATCCAAAGGGGAAATCATATTCGATATCTACGGCCGCATTGGCGTAATGTGCCAATTTAACGTGCTCATGAAAACGCAATTTAGACGTATCGGTACCCAAAACTTTGTGCCAACGCAAACGCCATTGCTTCCAATATTCATACCATTCCAATTCGGTACCAGGCTTACAGAAGAATTGCATTTCCATTTGTTCAAATTCTTTCATGCGCATGATGAATTGGCGTGCCACAATTTCATTGCGAAAGGCCTTACCTGTTTGAGCAATACCAAAGGGCAATTTCATGCGGCCTGTTTTTTGCACATTTAAATAATTCACAAAAATACCTTGTGCCGTTTCTGGCCTTAAGTACAACGCTTCTTCTCCCCCTTCCAACGCATTCATTTGAGTGGAATACATGAGATTGAATTGGCGCACATCGGTCCAGTTTTTTGAACCGCTGATGGGACATACGATGCCTTCGCTTTCGATTAAATCTTTAATTTTGTTCAGCTCGCCAGACTCCAACGCCTCTTTCAGGATTTGATTCATTTCATCGATGCGATTTTGATACTCCAAAACCCTTGGATTGGTGGCTCGGAACTGTGCTTCATCGAAACTTTCCCCAAAACGCTTGGAGGCTTTACCCACTTCTTTATCTATTTTCTGACGTATTTTTTCTTGATGATCTTCAATCAAAACATCAGCGCGGTAGCGTTTTTTACTGTCTTTGTTATCGATCATAGGATCGTTAAACCCATCCACGTGGCCACTGGCTTTCCAAATTTTAGGATGCATGAAAATGGAAGAATCGAGTCCTACAATATTGGCGTGCAGTCGGGTCATCGACAAGTACCAAAACTGTCGCAAGTTATTGCGCAATTCTACTCCGTTTTGTCCATAATCGTAAACGGCGGCCAAACCTCCATACACATCACTACTTGGAAATACAAAGCCATACTCTTTGGCGTGAGAAATGATTTTTTCGAATAAATTATTATCAGACATAAAATGATCGATACAAAGATAGTTTTTTGTTGTGGAAGCGTTTGTACGGCTTGTTAAAAGTCGTACATTTGATTATATCCTTTATGGGCATAACTCAATATATAATCACCCACCCCATCACCGTAGCGGTTTTTAGTTTTTCTCTTGGAATTGGCCTCTCCTCATTAATTTGGCGTGCCCGAAAAAGGAAGGTATTGAAAAATCTAGAACGCTTAATCAGCCATGAGGAAGCCGATTATGAAACCACGATTAATCCGAAAGCGCAAGACATAGAAGACGGATTTAGAACTTTATTTATTGCACGCAAGCAAGAGTTACAGCGCTTGCAGCAATTAGAAACCTACCGCCGTGATTATTTAGGAAATGTGGCTCATGAATTGAAAACGCCTTTATTTTCTATTCAAGGATATATCGAAACGGTTATGGACGATCCCGATTTAAGTCCGGAAGAAGTTTATAAATTCCTTAAAAAGGCCAATAAAAACGTAGATAGACTGGGTCAATTAGTGAATGATCTCGATGCCATAACTAAGTACGAAAGTGGTGTTTTGAATATCGAAATGGGTCCATTCAATATTTTAGAATTGATACGCGAAGTCATTGAAGAATTAGAAATACAGGCTTCCCAAAAAGAAATTCGGTTGATGGTACAAACGAAAAGTGATAATAATTTGGTAAATGCCGACCGTACTCGCATTCGCCAAGTTTTGGTTAATTTAGGATATAATTCTATCAAATACGGCATAGACAAAGGCACTACCAATTATAAAATTTTCGATACTGGAGCAAAAATTATTATTGAAGTGGCCGATAATGGCATTGGAATTCCCCAAGAACACGTAGGACGTATTTTCGAGCGATTCTATCGAGTGGATGCGCACCGAAATAGAGAAACCGGTGGCAGCGGATTGGGTTTGAGTATTTGCAAACACATCATAGAAGCGCATGGCGAACAAATAAAAGTGATGAGTACCGTGGGTGCAGGTTCTTCTTTTACGTTTGCATTGCCAAAAGGCCAATAAGGATGTAAAATGTTGATATTTTGAATCCCATTGCAGGGGTGTAGCGTCGTATTTTTGTATGATGATGCAATGGCCCGACCAAAGACCCGCTGATGGGATTCCTCCTTTTATAGATTCTTTAAATCCCAGCCAAAGGGAAGCTGCGTTGAATACCGACGGCCCTGTAATGATAATTGCAGGTGCAGGATCTGGTAAAACGCGGGTTTTGACCTATCGCATTGCCTACATCATGCACAAGGGTACCGACCCCTTTAATATTCTTTCCCTCACGTTCACGAATAAAGCGGCGAAGGAAATGCGCATACGTATTGAAAAATTGGTAGGCGCCGAGGCTAAAAACCTATGGATGGGAACCTTCCACAGCGTATTTGCTCGAATTTTGCGACAAGAAGCCGATAAGTTGGGCTATCCGAGTAATTTCACTATTTACGATTCCGACGATTCCAAAAGTTTGATAAAAACCATCCTTAAGGAAATGCAAATCGACGATAAGGTGTACAAACCCTCGCTCGTTTTAAGTCGCATTTCGCTTGCCAAAAACAATCTGATGGGGGCGCGTGACTATCTCGAAAATGAGGAACTTACCAACTCCGACAAAGTAGCCGGAAGGCCTAAGTTTGGTGAAATATTCAAACAATACACCCAACGTTGTTTCAAAGCAGGGGCGATGGATTTTGACGACATTTTAGTCAATACCTATTACCTATTAAATAAGCATACCGAAGTATTAAATAAGTGGCAGCACCGTTTCAAATACATCATGGTCGACGAGTATCAAGACACCAACCATGTGCAGTATATGATCACGAAGTTATTAGCTGCGGTACATCAGAATATTTGCGTGGTGGGTGACGATGCCCAAAGTATTTATGCGTTTCGTGGTGCCAATATTCAAAACATCCTCAATTACGAACGTGATTATCCGGATGTTGCCACCTTCAAATTGGAACAAAATTACCGAAGCACCAAAAACATCGTAAACGCGGCTTCGAGTTTGATCAAACACAATAAACATCAATTAGAAAAAGAAGTTTGGACCGCCAATGAGGAAGGCGAAAAGATCAAAGTTTCACGAAATCCTTCCGATTCTGACGAGGGAAGACGTGTTGCCCAACTCATTTTTGAAGACAAGCATCAGCTTCATTTACCCAACAAAGCGTTTGCTATTTTATACCGCACGAACGCCCAAAGCCGTTCTATGGAAGAAGCCCTTAGAAAGCAGGGCATTGAATACCGCATTTATGGGGGAATAAGTTTTTACCAGCGTAAAGAAGTAAAAGACATGCTCGCCTATTTGAGATTGGTAATCAATCCTCAAGACGAAGAAGCCCTCAAACGTATCATCAATTATCCCGTTCGCGGCATAGGCAATACCACAATTACGCGATTGGTGTATCATGCAAATGAGCAAAACACCAGCATTTGGGAAATAATCCGGAACATCCGAAAATTTCCAGATGTAGGTGCCAGTTCTGCCAAGGTGGAGCAATTCGGGATGTTAATTGAAAGTTTTCGACCAAAAGATGAAAGCAAAAACGCTTACGAAATTGCGGTGGATGTAGCCAAACGCTCTGGCTTGCTAAAAACATTATTTGAAGACAAATCTCCCGAAGGCCTTTCCAAGTATGAAAACATCACTGAATTTTTAAATTCGGTACAAGAATTTGTTGAAGACGATGAAAACGAATCGGAAAAAACATTGCCTATGTTTTTGGAAAATGTAGCCTTGTACACCGATGAAGACCGAACTAACGATCCAAATAGAGATTGCGTTTCTTTAATGACCATACATGCCTCCAAAGGATTGGAATTCCCCATAGTTCATATAGTGGGATTGGAAGAGAATTTATTCCCCTCTCAAATGGCGTTAATGAATCGAAATGAAATAGAAGAAGAACGCCGTTTGTTTTATGTGGCTATTACCCGTGCCGAGCAACGCTTGTATTTAAGTTTCGCCACAAGCCGATTCCGACATGGAAATTTACTGCATTGTGAGCCTTCGAGATTTCTACAAGAAATCGACAGCAAATTTTTGGATATGGCCGCCAATAGCATGGCTGCTCCCAGTATGTCGCAACGTTTCCATCGAGAACCCACGGTAAGTAGTAAGCAACCATTACAGAAACCTAAAGTATACACGACTCCTCGTGAAACCCAGCCCCTACCCCCTGCCGATCCTGATTTTACACCTGGCGATATCAGCCATTTGGCCGTTGGCGATCGCGTGCAACACCAACGTTTTGGAATGGGAACGGTAGTTGAAATGGAAGGCGGTGGCGACAATAAAAAAGCGAAGGTTTTATTTGACCAAGTTGGACATAAAACATTGGTTTTGAAGTTTGCAAAAATGCGTATTCTTTAATTCTAGGGAAGACTTAAACTCCATTGAACTCCTTTACCCAACTCACTGTAAATTTTCAAAGCTCCACCTAAAATTTGTACTCGATTGCGGGCTGATTCTGTACCTAATCCGGGCAGGGTGCTTTCCATATTATATCCTTTTCCATTATCTGATAAATAAAGCTGAAGGGCATTTTTATGGTGTTCTAATTTGATTTTCACAGAGGATGCATTACCGTGAGATATTGCATTTTTAACAAATTCTTGAATGAGTCGAAAAATATGCAATTGGGTGAATGCACTAGGTTCAAAAATGAGTTTCTCATCATCAAATTCTAATTTCAACCCTTTTGATTCTGCAAGCGGCCTAATATTTTGATCGATTAGGCTTTTTATTGAATTTGTTTCTGTAAGCACCGGATAAATACCTTGAGTGTACAAAGTAATATCCTCAGCTATGGTTAAAAGTGTTTGTTTGAATGCATTTACATCCACAAATTTATCACGAAATAACAATAATGAAACCGACAGTCTATTTAGAATGTCATCATGAAGCTCACTAGCTATTCGCTTCCGCTCTCTTTCTTGTACCTCAAATTGCAGCACCCTTGCATCTCGCTGTAATAAGGCATTTTTCTGGACCATTTCGATGCGTTTCTTTTTTTCGCGAACGCTAAAAACACTTATGCCCAATGCAATAACTAGTATTTCAAAAATTAAAAACCAAATGGAATAAAATATGTAAACATTAAAGTCTAATTCTTCCAAGAAGACCGTTTGATAAATATAAACAAAGAAGTTGAGACCCGAAAAAATCCATACGTAACTCAAATAGGTAACTCCTTTATATTTAATGTAATGACTGTAAGGCAGATAAATCTGTATAACAATTAAAACAAATACGAGAATTCGCAACATTAAAATAAACTCTTGCTCCACCCCTAAAAATATATTTTCACCTGTAATGTAATTATATGCATTTGTTACGATGGCCAACAATAGAAATAGATTCCAAAAAAGTGAAATAAACCACAACTCCTTTCTTCGGTTATAATGAATCAAACTGAAGGCATTCATGGTATAAACGCCCAAGAAGGCAAATGTGACCCTTACGGAACTGAACTGTCCGTTCATATTTATGTTAAAGTAATATTTAAAATGTCCCGATGTAATAAAGTTATAGGAGAAATACACGAATATCCATAATGCCAAGTAGAAATAGCGTTTGTCACGACTGTATGTCCAAAGTAAAGTTGATAATATAAGGTAGATGAAAATAAGTCCATAAATAAATCCAAATTTCAATTCCAATGAATTCCAATATTTCACATAATCATCAGGCTCATGCATATTAATTTGCAATTGGGGCCTATTGCCAGGCCTTGAGTAATATACCACGAATCTATATTGCGTATATGGCTCAAAATCAAATAACGCATTACATGTGCGGTTGTCATGTGTCCACTCTGAAATAGGCATTTCATCACCGAAACTCAATACGGGAATGGGACTTTTTGAATTTTTCTTAAATGCAAAAATCTTAAGATAATTGATTTGAAAATCGGGTACTTCGATTATTTTTTGCGTTCGTTTAGAAAATTGGGGCAAGTCATAAACCAAATAGTGGTGGTGGCTGCTTACTTGAATAGAGTCTCTGAAAGTCCCTTTTTGGGTTAACGAATCAAAATAGGCCAAGGCATTTTGTGGGGGAACTTCAGTATGCATAGGGAAAATACCCACCCGTTGCAGCTTCTGTTTGGCATGTGCTTCCCCCAAGAAAAAAAAGGAAATGAAGAGTATCGCAACTAATTTAAAATACAAATTTCTCATCCTTTTAATTCTGAAAGTTTAGAAACAAAGCGCCAACCAAAATGACCTTCATCGTATATTAATGAAAATTCTGCGTTCATGTAGCGCGCATAAATTTCGATAGCATCGGAATTTATATTGGTTGGATTTTGGGTGGATTTTTCAGTATGCTGAAAGATTTCAAAGACCCAAATATCGGAATCTTTAAAATATATGCACACGTTAAGTGATTCAGATACCCAATTTCCATTAAAACAAGTATTCAAATACTCATTTAAAATCCTATAGGCCCATAATTTAAAGATTCGATGATGAATCACATTTCGGGTATGGTCAAAGTTCAAAATCAAGTCCAAATTATCGTGAAGATCTCTTTTTTCAATTTCGCGTTTTAGGATATCTTCTAGGGGTAAATTTTCTAAGTAAGGAGGAAATAGAGAATAGGAATAATTTCTTAAAGCGTCTAATGTTTCTTTAGATTCATTGGCAATCTTATCCATGTCGACATGATCATTTTCAAGACTTTTTGTTAACGAATAGACCCTTTTTAAAACATCGCTGTTCAAATCTTGCGCCATTCTTTTGCGTTCATTTTCCACAGAATTTATGGCCTTGTATCCAAGTACGGTTTCTAATTCCAAGTTTTCCTCATTTAAAATTACATTTTGCTTCAATTCGCGCAGGAGCTGATCGGAAATAAAATAAGCAAGGACCACCATATAAACGAGTAAGGCGATATTCAAAACAACTGTCAATTCTGACGAATCGATTAGGAAAATCGTGATGACATTTCCCCAAAGCAGGAGTCCCCCAAATATAAACAATACACGAAATTGTAAATCATAGTGATGAATAAATTTGCTTACCTTATTATAGGAATAAAGGAAGTATAAGGTTAAGAGCACTACTTCCAAAAGAATAAAAATGTAATTTAATTCAACCAATAATTGAATGCCTATGACAGTACTTATAAAAATGGGCACTTGCTTCCTAGGTAATTTAACAGGTTGCTTATGGGGTGAAAATTTTTTGAAAAAATGATTTATAAAGTATAATGTTAATACCAAAAGCCATAAAAAGAGCACAGAGAGATTCTGAAAAGGAATAATTCCCCTGATAAAATAATTAGGTTGTAGAAATAAAAACAAAAGGAATACAAATCCCGATAAACCGCTGTATAAGTATAAAACCTTAATTTTAGATATAAACCCGGTAATGAGTGACATGAAGAACAACAATACCACACCGCCGACAAGCGAGGCCTGAATGAAAAAGCGAAATCGATAGGTGTAGAAGTAATCGAAGTAACTAGAGAAGGAGATGATACTCGGCTGAAACCAGGGAAAAGTGGGATGAATCCCTTTAATCTTTATATGTGAAGGTCTTAATTCTTTTGCCTCTTGAGGTATAATCAATAATACTTCTGAGAAATTAATATATTCAATTGCCTTTTCCCTCAAAAGCAATTCACCCTTAGATGTGGAGAGGGTAACATTATCTATATAATATACTGACTTTAAAACGAGAACTTCTGTATTGGGAGCAATAGGAAACGTTTCATTTTGGTGATTTTGAAAAAAAAAGTGTTGTAGCCCCAAAAGAGACATTACTCCAATACCTATTAACCCGATGAATCCAAAGCGCATGATTCAAAGATATTCAGCCCAAATTGAAATCTATGGCTATGCGCATTAATTCGTTGGTACTATTGATGTCGAATTTTCTGAAAATATTTTTCTTATGCGTTTCAAACGTATAAATACTGATATGCAGTTTGTTGGCACAATCTTTAGCTCCTGCACCGGTTAAGATCATACTAAGCACTTCTGTTTCACGTTTAGTAAGACTGGCTTTTGCTTCTAGTACGATCTCCATATTGTGTTTGAATTTTTCATCGGTTTGAATTTGGGGATGACAAACAAAATGGTCGCTACTAGGATTGGTTAGCACATTCACTAATACGCTGGCAGGTACTTCTTTCGAAAGACAGGCTTGAAAGCCTGCTTTTTCGGCTTGGAATGCCAAGTACTTATCGACATAGGAAGAAAACAATATCCATTTGTATTGTTTCGGGTTGGGCATTTGTGTCAATACTTCCAACCCATTTTTATTATTTCCCAAATGGGCATCTAAAATAATCACATCTGGCGGGGCGTCACAATGCTCAAGAAATCCAATTAGGCTTTCCGGAGTATGAAACATTCCGATAAGATTCACATGTTCCACTTGATCTAAAATCAAACGTAACCCTTCTAATACGACCTGATGGTCGTCGCAAACCACCACGTTAATTTGAGATATTTTATGGAGCATAATAAATTGATTCAATATTAGGCTAGTTACTTCCAATAGTAGTACCTTAATTTTGGTATAGTTATCAATCAGAAATACAAAAGGCACACCCATTATTCACTACAAACACATTCAAAACCGATTATTTATACCAATATATGGGTAGACTTTATAAAAGGCAAAACCCCAATTTTGTGTATATGAAAAACACATCTTTGTCCAATTTCAACATCCTATCAAAAACGATAATTTTATCGGTTGTTGTATCGTTAGGAGTAAGTCAACAATCTTGCGATTTACTACTCAATCAGAAAATCGTTTATTCCAACGATATTTTCACCACCCTAACAGCTCCAGAAGAGGGAGGCGTTAACTTCACCCAACTTACCAAAGAAAGTGACATTGTTAAAGGTCCAGAAACACGTCTCAATTTCGAATCGTATCAAAGTGGAAATCAAATTATACGCACCGAAATGCTAATGTGGAATACAGCTACATTTTTATCTATTGCTCCTGATGGTAAAAACTTCACCTTTCTTGGAAGTAATAACAACTCTGACAATCTTTATATTCGTTCGACCGAAGGAGGTGCAGCAGCAATTCAACGAACCTTTAGAAATAATGTTTATGATTTCTCTTATTCCCCTCAAGGAAACTTCCTAGCATTTTCTGACAGAGTAGGCGTTGGTGCAAGTGCAAACTATAATATTTACAAAATAGAAGTCTCAAAGGGTAATGCCGTGCGACAAATGGCTTCGTCAAATGTTGATGAAGTAAATCCGACATTTTCACCAGACAATAAATCATTGTTTTATTCAAAATCCTCTGGTAACGGGTCATATTCACTTTGGAGCATTGATTTAACCACCGGCCTACAGACTCAATTTTCAGAAGGTTTTAACCCTTGTTTTGTTCCTGGGTCTTCAAAAGAGCTTTTCGTAACCCGTTCCGCTAAAAACTCAGTTCGAAGTGAAATTTGGAAAATCGATACTGAAACTGGATCAGAAACCCAATATATCACAGACAATAGGCGTTCTTTTTCTAGCCCCAAAGTTAGCCCAAACGGTAAATATATTTTAACCACTGGCTCTACTCCAAAATCAGAATCAAGACCTACTAACTTAGATTTATACCTGTTTAAAATTGACGGCACGGGAGAAACACAACTAACATTCCACCCGGGTACTGATGCGTCTGCAGTATGGGCGCCTAATGGAAAAGAAATCTATTTCATCAGCACCCGAGGCAGTGTGACAAACGAATATAACGTTTGGAGAATGAATGTTGAACAATTCCTAAACTAATGTTTCAAATGAACAAACTTAAATTATTTATATTCGGCTTTGTATGTATACTTA
This sequence comes from Bacteroidia bacterium, assembly GCA_965659745.1. Taxonomy (GTDB): domain Bacteria; phylum Bacteroidota; class Bacteroidia; order NS11-12g; family UBA955; genus VMCP01. The sequence goes on along the minus strand of CBFHXF010000025.1, from coordinate 16,361 downwards.
CACAAAGCACAGATGCTCAATGGGCAGGATCATCCTCAAATGCAGGCACACAAAAAGTAACACCCCAAACCACAAGCACTTATGAATCAAAGGGTAGATTCAATATTGGGTTGGGCATGGGTGGTGTTGCCAAAGCCGTTTGCGAAGTCTATTCTCCAATTACTAGCCAGAATATCTCTGAAATTACTGCAAATCCTGACCCCTCTGGATTTAACTTTTTCTTAAGTGGCCTTCAAAAAACGAGCTTTGACAAGCTTTGGGTAGGATTTGAAAGTGGCTTAGCATATTCAAATAAAACCATTGAATATGAATATTATTCTACATGGAGTGGCGACTTTTACTCTGGATCTGAAGAAGTTGATATTTTGCATTTTGGTGCCGCAATTCCGATAAGATATATGTTTGTGGAAAATAAAGAAGTTGACTTGTATGCCCAAGCGGTTTTAGGATACGGGCTTATTGCCGATCTTGGACAGGAAGAGTCGTTAGGGATTTTTTATGGAGGAGGTGCTTTTGGTGCTCGATGGACTATCTTATTTGCAGAAGTTGGTTTTAATACAACTGGATATTTAAGATTGGGACTTTCAATTCCTACGGCAAAATAAATAGCCTTAATTCTCAAGCACAGAATCAAGCAAACCGTTTCATAAAATCTTACACGAAGATTTTATTCGTGAAATTGAATCATATTCTAAAAAATAGTATCTTTGCACTCCCGTTTTGGAGAAACGGGACCTCCTGTGAGGTAAACAGTTAAATAAAAAACATGGCTACAAAAATCAGATTACAGAGACATGGTAGAAAGAAAAGAGCTTTCTATCACATTGTGGTGGCGGATTCGCGTGCTCCGAGGGATGGCCGTTTCATTGAAAAAATTGGAACTTACAACCCGATCACCAATCCTGCAACCATCGAATTAGATGTTAACAAAGCAACCGAATGGTTACTAAAAGGTGCCGAACCAACCGACACCGCTGCTGCTATCCTTTCTTACAAAGGAGCTAAGTACAAAAAACACCTTCAAGTAGGGGTAAACAAAGGCGCTATCACCCAAGAACAAGCAGACCAAAAATTTGCAGAATGGGTTGCTGAAAAAGACAACAAAGTGCAGTCTAAAGTGGATGGCTTAAGCCAAGCACGTAGTGAACAACGCGCCGCTGCCTTGAAAGCTGAAGAAGCAAAGAAAGAAGCAATCGCTGCTAAAATTCAAGAACGTTTAGCCGCTGAAGCTGCTGCTAACGCGCCTGCAGTTGAAGCAACTGAAGAAGCTCCTGCTGAAGAAGCTAGCACCGAAGAAGCTCCTGCTGAAGAAAGCGCAGAATAAAAACAATGTACAAACTCCCTCCTCCCGTGCATGTTATCGGAAGCATCACTTCCAAACACGGTTATAAGGGAACTTTGCATATCCGTTGGGATGATGAAGATCTTATCCCAGACGAAGGGGATTTCCTTTTTGTTCTTATAGACCAAAAAGGAGTCCCCTTTCGAATTTTAAAAATGAATTCTACTGCTGAGTTGGTAGACTTAGAATTTATCGACTCAGAAGAAAAAGCCAAAGACATTATTGGTAAAAGTGTGGGGTTGGATCAATCACTTATCCCTGAAAATCACTTTCATACCGCTTTGGAAGATTTTACCCTAGAAGACAGCAATAGCAACTTCAAGGGAATGATTACCGATTTAAAAGAATATCCTGGGCAGCTCATGCTCCATGTAATTTGCGATAATCGCGAATATTTAATCCCCTATGTGGAAGATTGGATTATCGAAACCCATATTAAATCACGAACTTTGATCATGGATTTGCCCGAAGGATTAATCGATTCGGACAACTACGAAAACCATGAGAATTGATATTATCAGCGCCGTACCCGAATTGTTGATCGGTCCCTTGAACCACAGCATTCCTAAAAGAGCCCAAGATAAAGGTCTCTTGCAATTATATATTCATAATCTTCACGAGTTTGGCATCGGCAAATACCGACAAATCGACGATTATCCTTTTGGCGGTGGTGCCGGAATGGTTTTAAAACCTGAACCCCTCGCCCACGCTATCGAATCCCTCACAAACGAAAGAGAATACCAACACATTATTTATACCAGTCCTGATGGCGAGCACCTAAATCAGCAAAGAGCCAATCAACTTTCTTTACTTGAAAATATCATTATCATTTGTGGTCATTATAAAGGTATCGATCAACGCATACGAGATGAATACGTTACCCTTGAAATTTCGCTAGGTGATTTTGTCTTAAGTGGTGGTGAAATTGCGGCTTGTGCCATTACCGATGCCGTAGTGCGCTTATTGCCAGGTGTAATTGGCAATGAAGAAAGCGCATTGAGCGATTCTTTTCAGGACCAATTATTAGCGCCTCCGCTTTATACCCGACCCGAAACCTTCCACGGTCAAACGGTTCCCGAAGTGTTGCTCAGCGGTAACCACGCCAAAATCGAAAATTGGAGATTAGAAAAATCCATAGAACGCACCCAACAATTACGTCCCGATCTATTAAATAATAACGAATGAATCTTTCCCTTACCCGTCCATTAGTGGTATTCGATTTAGAAACCACCGGAATCAATATCCAACGAGATAGAATTGTTGAAATAAGCATGCTCAAAGCATTCCCTAATGGAGATGAAGAGTTGCGCACCTATCGCGTAAATCCTACCATACCTATACCAAGAGAAGCCAGTGAGATACATGGAATTTATGATAAAGACGTAGCCGATAAACCCACCTTCAAAGATTTGGCCAAGGAAATCGAACATTTTTTACATTTGTGCGATTTTGGTGGTTTTAATTCGAACAAATTCGACTTCCCCCTTTTAGTGGAAGAGTTTTATCGCGCCGAAATTGAAATTGATATCGACAATCGCAAATTCATAGATGTCCAACGCATATTCCATACTATGGAACCTCGAAATTTATCGGCCGCATACCGCTTCTATTGCAATCAAACCCTAGAAGATGCACACTCTGCTGAAGCCGATACCATTGCTACTTGGAATATTTTGAAAGCACAATTGGATCGATATCCGCAATTGCCTAACGATGTTAAAGGTTTACATGAATTCTCTGGACAGGGTAACAATGTAGATTTAGCCGGACGTTTTGTCTTTGACAAAAATAAAGTACCCGTTTTCAATTTTGGAAAGCACCGTGGCAAACCTGTAACTTGGGTTTTAAAGCAAGAACCCAGTTACTATAATTGGATGATGGATGGAGATTTCCCCCAACAAACCAAACGGGTATTGACGAAGTTACGCTTAGAAATGATGAACCACTAATGAAACCCACCCCCATTTCTATAATAGAAGAAACCTCGGATTGGGTTTGTGTGCATAAACCTCCATATGTACCGAGTATGCCAGAAAGAGGTAAATATACCGCACAACCGGTAATCGAGTGGGCGAAAAACCGCTGGGAAACCGCCATATTATGCCACCGGATTGATAGAGAAACTTCGGGGATCATGATTTTGGCGAAAACACAAGAAGCCCATCGGCATATTTCGATGCAATTTGAACACCGTCAGATCACCAAACGATACCATGCGATCGTAGACGGTCCGGTGCATTTTGACAATTTTGAAGTTAACTTACCCATTAATACCCAAGATTTAAATCACATCCGAATTGACCGCAAAAATGGCAAAGACGCCCTCACCCGCTTTCATACATTGCAAGAATTTCGTCATTTCAGTTTGATCGAATGCATGCCGAAAACAGGCCGATTGCACCAAATTCGGGTACATTTATCCTCGCAGAATGCCAAAATAGCAGGAGATGAACTCTACGGAAGTCAAACTCCCATGTTGAGTAAAATCAAACGCAAATTATCTGGAGAAGACCGTCCCTTGATAGCGCGTTTCGCCCTGCATGCGCATCAGTTAGAATTTAAAGATTTGAATGGCGATATGAAGTGTGTTACGGCACCTTATGCCAAAGACTTCGATGTATTCCTAAAGCTTTTGAACAAATACGACCTATAAATTCAGAATAGAATCTAATACATCTTGTATTCAAAATGCGTACCTCAGATTGTTAAATAAACAAGGCTAGTACGTTTAGAATTGATTCTTCCACATCATACTTTCAAGATGCGGACATGAAGTTGTTGAATAAATACGAGCAGTACGTTTAGAATTGATTCTTCCACATCATACTTTCGACCGGCCTGTCGGGCTGTCCGGAGTATTTGGCGTTTTTCTTGGTATTGTAAGGCACCAAAATTTCACCATCTACGGGAAAGTAGATAAGTTGACCAATGGGCATACCTGCATACACACGAACCGGCATTTTTACCGATATTTCTAAAGTCCAATTCCCACAAAATCCAACATCTCCTTTGCCTGCAGTGGCATGAATATCAATTCCCAATCGGCCGGTACTGCTCTTTCCTTCAAGGAAGGGAACATGGGCGTGGGTTTCTGTATATTCCATTGTCACCCCTAAATATAAGGTATCGGGCTGTAATACAAATCCTTCTTCAGGGATGTTAAAATGGCGAATGGTATTGTGCTTTTTGGCATCTAACTCGGGCGCTTCATAAACGGCCAAATTAGCCCCTAAATGCACATCATAGCTGTTACTTCCGAGTGCTTTTCTATCGTATGGGGTAATTATTATGGTACCCTTTTCAATTTCCTCAAGGATTCGAGAATCGCTCAAAATCATGGCGCAAAGATAAATGTAATTGAGTAATTTACCCGTCTAAATTACAAGCCCAACTCTAAATAGGTCGGCCTGATGGGTAATTTGGGCGGACGGAAATCACCAATTCGTTGAATAAACGAAATACTGGGCATCGGCAAAACAAAAATGTTATTCAAATTCCGAACTTCTCCATAAGGCCCTTGCTCTTGGTATTCACCACCCCAATTGGCAAAATACATCAATCCAAAAGACCAGCTTTTATTGCTATTTTTCGTGCTGATTAATCGCAATTGTAAATTGGCGTAGAGGGTATGGCGATTCATCCATTGTTTCACATACTTTAATTTGTAGGGACTTCCCAAGGGATTGGTAGGATCTTCTAGAATTCGGTTCCCGGCAGCATCTAATTCCCACTTGGAAACCCTTTCTTGCGTTTGATCTCCGTTCGAATACCAAAATTCTCCCATTACATATATTCCTTGAGTAAGTTTCTTACACCCCCCCAATTGTAAAAACAGATTACTCGCTGGAAGCACATTGGTATTTAACCAGCCTAAAGCAACTGTGGCATGATTGTCGGAAGTACCATAGGTATAACCTGCATATAACATGTTGGCTCTGAAGGCCGCATCATCGTCTAAAAACAAACTGGTAGTCATCACATCTCCCATTACTAAGCGCTGCAAGGGGGCCACCTCCTTAGTATATTGCGGAGCGAGGTAGGCATAAAAAGGTAAAACAAAACCTGCCGAAACCGAAAAATCCTCCAAAATACCATATTGCACATCGTTCAACAGACCGTTCAAATTTTGATATTGAAGTGTCTTTTTTTCTACGGGGAAGCCCGACTGCATAAAAATATACCGACCTCCAATAAGTTTTCTTTCTTCATTTTCATCTTTGCCGACTTGCCTCCGAAAAGAGGTGTCTTTTAGGGTTTCAGCCGTTAGGAAGCTTCCCCCGAAAAAGAAAAAAAGCACAAATAGCAGGGTGCGATTCATGGTATCAAAGGTACGAAGTTTCCTGATTATGCTAGGGAAAGAAGTTTCCAACACCGAACTGAAGCGTCGTCTGAAACGGATATTAACGTGCTGTCATCGAGCCAAAGGATATCGTTTACCGAGCTTTTGTGGCCGTGTTCATCATCGGAATAAATGCTACCCAGTGCTTGGAGGGTGTTTACATTCCACAGTCGAATGCTTTTATCCATACTGCCCGTTGCGATAATTTTTCCATTGGGAGAAATAGACAGGGCATGAACGCTATACCAATGTGCATCTTGGATATTTTCATCTAGGAAAAGTCGATTCCAGCGGTGCAATTTGGCATCGCGACCCACTCCAAAAACCCAGTCATGAATTTGAGCAATTTTAAACCAACTGTGAGACCCTAAATTATGTGAAGCGCGTGTTTCTAAATTTGCATTCAATTCCCAAATTCGTCCTTCACTGCCGGTAAACCACCAATGATCATCGACTTTCAATCCCCAGCGCAACGGTTGGAACGATAATTTTATCGACTTCTTTATTTTTCCTTGGGAATCCCAAATCACCACATCGCCTTTAGCCGAGCAGCTCATGTAATGTGTGGGTCCGAACCCCACCCAGAAAACCGAACCCTCGTGAATTTTTACAATTCTTGGCGATTGGTTTTTTTGCAAAATATACACATTCCCATATTGTCCGCCGGCTAAAATACGGTCATTACTTTGATCGTAAAACAGGGAAAATACGGCCTCTGGAACGCGGGCGAAGACCACGCCTTCATTCTCATTGGGATTGGCCCATCGTACGATAAATCCATCTGAACCTGCTGTAAAAAAACCTTGTTCTCCATCAGAAATGACGCAATACACGGATTGTTTATGTCCGGTGAAATCACTTTGATGAAAAAGGGTTAATTTTGACATATGTCTTGGCTTGAAGAATGGCATGAAACCTCTGGAGTTCGATTGTTTTTAGCCCCGTTGGAATCAGATTTACAAAATTACGCATTAGAATCGGCTCCGCCCAAGACCCGCAGTCGAGAAATAGCGACGGTACAGCGCTTTTTAGGCGAGTATTACCCGAACCTACTTGTAACAAAAGACGATTACGGCAAGCCCTATTTCCCCCAAGAAAAAATCCATTTCAATTACAGTCATTCTACTACCCATTTTCTGTGGGGCGAACATCATGAGTTCCCGGTGGGGGTAGATGTAGAATGCGAACGACCACAATTACAGCGAGTTGCGCATAAATTTTGCAATGAGCATGAATGGGATTTTACCCAAAACGGCACTCATATACCCATGCTGTTAGCCATTTGGTCGGCTAAAGAATCGATGTTCAAAGCGTATGGGAAGGGAGAGATCGATTTCAAATTAGACTTATCATTGGAAGCATTTGAACTACAGGAAAAGGGTGAAATCCAGGCACATTTTGGGGCCAATCAGAATCGCCGTTTAACAATTTACTACCGTAGATTCAACAGTTCTATTTGCACGTGGACATTGTGGCGTTGATAGTGGCGAAACGGGGCACTAATTTGATTATATTTGCCCCACTTAAAAACGTATGAAAAACATCCGCAATTTTTGCATAATCGCTCATATTGATCACGGGAAAAGCACCCTTGCCGATCGCTTGTTGGAATATACCAAAACCATCGATAAGCGCCAGATGCAAGCACAGCTTTTAGATGATATGGACTTGGAGCGGGAACGCGGAATCACGATAAAGAGTCATGCCATTCAAATGGATTATGAACTGGATGGTGAAAAATATATTTTAAACTTAATTGATACTCCTGGCCACGTTGATTTCAGTTATGAAGTGAGTCGATCAATTGCAGCTTGTGAAGGGGCTTTGCTGATCGTAGATGCCGCTCAAGGAATCGAGGCCCAAACCATTAGTAATTTATTTATGGCCTTAGAGCATGGTTTAGAAATTATTCCAGTTTTGAATAAAATTGATTTACCGGGTGCCATGCAGGAAGAGGTAAAGGATGAGATTGTAGATTTATTGGGCTGCGATCGCGATTCAATCATTCCCGCTAGTGGTAAAACAGGCCTGGGCGTTTACGATATATTAAAGGCTATTATTGAACGTGTACCTGCGCCAAAAGGAGATCCAAATGGAGCTACTAAAGCCCTAATTTTCGACTCTGTTTTTAACTCTTTCCGAGGAATCATTGCATATTTCAGGGTAATGGATGGTGAGATTCGCAAGAATCAACACGTTAAATTCATGAATACAGGTATGGATTACCATGCCGACGAAATTGGTATTTTGAAACTCACCCCAACGCCTAGAGACGTAATTAGAGCCGGAGATGTGGGATATATTATTTCGGGAATTAAAGACGCAAAAGAAGTAAAAGTAGGTGACACGCTAACCGATTTTGAACGTCCTGCCGCCAAAGCCATCCAAGGATTCGAAGATGTGAAACCGATGGTTTTTGCGGGTTTATATCCAGTAGATACCGAAGATTATGAAGATTTAAGAGATGCCATGGGTAAATTACAACTCAACGATGCGAGTATTGTATTTGAGCCCGAGAGTTCGGCGGCACTTGGGTTTGGATTTCGTTGTGGCTTCTTAGGAATGCTTCACTTGGAAATTATCCAAGAGCGATTGGAACGTGAGTTCAATATGACCGTAATTACTACGGTTCCTAACGTAAGTTATATTGCGTATACTACTAAGGGCGAGGTATTACCGGTGAACAATCCGAGCGATTTGCCTTCCCCCGATAAGATTAAATATGTAGAAGAGCCTTATATCAGTGCATCGATCATAACCAAGGCAGATTGGGTAGGTCCGGTAATGAGTTTGTGCTTGGATAAGCGAGGGGTTTTGAAAAATCAGGTTTACCTTACTGCAGATCGCGTAGAATTGAGTTTTGATATGCCTTTGGCGGAAATTGTATTTGATTTTTACGACAGGTTGAAGACCATTTCTCGTGGATACGCCAGCTTCGATTATTCGCCCATAGGATTCAAGGAGTCGCATTTAGTAAAAATGGATATCATGCTCAACGGGAATCAGGTTGATGCCCTAAGTGCTATCATACACCGCGACAATGCATTCGATTTAGGAAAAAAGATTTGCAAAAAACTCAAAGAATTAATTCCAAAGCAACAGTTTGAAATTGCCATTCAGGCTGGTGTGGGTGCTAAAATTATTGCACGTGAAACCATTTCTGCATTGCGTAAAGACGTGACTGCCAAATGTTACGGAGGTGACATATCTCGTAAACGCAAACTTTTGGAAAAACAAAAAGCGGGTAAAAAACGTATGCGTTCGGTGGGTAATGTAGATATTCCACAGAGTGCCTTCATGGCGGTATTAAAGTTAAACGATTAGTAACTTTGGGAGAAACAAACTCCCATGGATGAAAAGCACGCGTTAATTTTACTCTCCAAAATCAAAGGTCTTGGTCCGATTCATACCAAGACCGCTATTAATACATTTGGTTCGGCTTCGGCTATATTCCAACAAAAAGGCATAGATTTATCTCAACAATGCGGTTGGAATGTTACTCAAATTGACCAATTTGTTCAATCTAAATCTGTTTTAGGAAACTCAGTAGCCAAGGAACTTGATTTCATCAATAAGCACCAAATCGAGATTATTCCCTTTTACGATTCCCGATACCCATTGCGTTTAAAGCAAATTATCGATGCCCCTGTATTTGTATATTATAAAGGGAAGGTCAATTTAAATCCACCGCGAACTTTAGCCATTGTAGGAACTCGAAAACCTAGTGCAACGAGCCTTTTTCTCACTCAAAAAATAATTGAAGAAGCACAAAGCTATGGGATACAAATTATAAGCGGACTTGCCTACGGCATTGATATTTGCGCGCATCGCAGCGCCTTTAAACAAGGAATTTCTAATATCGGCGTGCTGGCACATGGGCTGGACCAAATTTATCCCAAAGCGCATAAGCAGACAAGTATCGACATACAATCCGATGGGGGAATTCTCACAGAAATGCCTTTGTTTTCAGCGTTACATCCAGATTTATTCCCAAGGAGAAATCGCATTATTGCAGGCATGAGCGATGCCGTTTTAGTAATTGAAAGTAAAGTTATCGGGGGCAGTATGTCTACCGCACAAATTGCAAGAAGCTACGACCGTGAGGTGTTTGCATTTCCGGGAAATCCTGTGCATGGACATAATTCTGGATGTAATGCTTTGATAAAAAGACAGGTTGCAGAATTGGTTGAAGATTTTTCTGACATTGTTAAAGCGATGGGTTGGCAAGACACTTTAGCAGTTGGCAAAGCGGCTCAGACCTCGATGTTTCCTAATCTAAATGCAGATGAACAATCCTTACTTCAAACATTAACAGGCAAGAAAATGCATATTGACGAACTCATTCAGCACTCCGGAATGCCTCTGCACCGCATCACATTATCCGCACTTGAATTGGAATTAAAGGGTGTAATAAAAGTATTACCCGGTAAATACTACCAAAGAATTGCTTAATCCTTTGGTAGTATTAATATTTAAAATCTCAGATCTGCCTCAGATTAACTAATCCGTTGTGAGGGTCAATTTCAATTTATCGGGGGAAATCTTACTTGCGTTTTTGCCCTTTCGAACGATCTTGGCTGGCCTTCATAGCGAGCTCCATTCGTTCTTGGAATTTAGATTTCTTAGCTGGTTTTTTCCTTGCAGCAGCAATTTGCGCGTGCAACTTCTGATCGTCAACGGTTTTACGAATCACAAACTGTTGTCCAAATGTAATCATATTACTTACGAAATAGTACCACGTTAATCCACTGGCATAATCGTTCAACACCCCTAAGAAAATCACAGGCATGAAATAACCAATATATTTCATTTGTCCGGTAACTCCTGAAATTTGATTATTCAAATGGGTATAAATAAGTGTTGAAACCGTCATAAGGATGGTAAAAAAGCTCACGTGATCTCCGTAGAAGGGAATCGAGAATCCTAAAGAAGGCCCGTCATATTGACTTAAATCGGCGGCCCAAAGGAATGCTTTTTGACGCAATTCAAATGCCACAGGGAAGAATTGGAACATAGCAAAAAGTATGGGCAACTGAAGTAACATGGGAACACATCCACTAAGTGGACTGACCCCTGCTTTTTTGTAGAGGGCCATGTTTTCTTGTTGTGTTTTTTGCAAATCATTTCCGTGCTTTTCCTTTATCGCTTCGATTTCTGGCTTTAAAATTCTCATTTTAGCCGTTGAAATATAGGATTTATAAACTAATGGTAATAAGAGGGTCTTAATAATGATCGTGAGTAACATGATGATGATACCCGTTGAACCAATTATGCCATCTAATGCAGAAAAAACAGGAATTACAACTCCGCGGTTTACCCAACCAAAAATACCCCAACCCAAAGGAATGATACGTTCTAACTCGGCATTAGCGACACCAAGGTCAGTATTCTCCAAAGTTTTATAATGATTTGGCCCAAAATAAAAATGGTAAGAGGCATTGCGTTTCTCTTCACCCTTATACTCCATGAATATTCGAGCCGATAAAGGTTTAATATCTAATGAAGAATCGGAGTTATCCGTCTTCATTTTCATCGTTAATTTGGTATCGGTGCTGATATCGGCGTTACTTCCTATTAATGCCGTGAAATATTGCTGTTTGAAAGCAATCCATTTCACGGGTGATTTCAACAATTCTTCGGCTTCTTCTGTAGTTGTTAATGACGTAGGGGTTTCTTCTGGAAGTTTGTACACAATTGCCGTGTGTTGTTCTTCCCATTTCATGTCGCGTTCTTGCTTCTGAAGGGTTGCCGCCCAATCAAAGCGAAAATCAGAATTACCGCGGCGCACATAATTACTAAAACCTATTACATTAACGTCGTAATCGACCACATAGGGTTTGTTCTCATTAATAACGTATCGCTGTTCGATGTATTGGTTTTCGTTTATGCTAAGTCGGAATGCCATTACGGAGTCAGATCGTTCCGAGACTTCCCAAAAGAAATCATTGCTATTTAGCTCCTGCCCTCTTTGGTCGGTCCACGTCCAACCCATATCGTTTTTACCATCGACTAATAATTCCAAATCCGTTTTATCTGAACGTTTATATTCATTCAATTTAACGGAGTTTAAACTTCCCCCTTGTGTATGAAAACGAAGGGTTAAATGTTTATTTTGGAGGGTAATGATTGAATCGGTCCCTTTCTCGAAGGTGGCAAGTTCTTGAGACTTGCTAACGCGCTCATTTGCGGTATCGGAAATGGCAACTGTGCTGCTTTGTGTTTCCTTTTGGGCTAAGAGTGCGAGGGAATCTGATGCGCGTTTTTCTACTAATGCAATGCTATCGCGCATTTCTTGCATACGGGCTTGTTCTTCGGGACTGGGAGCAGTGTACCAGTAATAACCTGCTAGAATGAGGAAAATAAGGGAGAACCCAATGACTGTATTACGATCCATAATTGGCGTTGCGAAGGTACAACAAAGCCCGGATAACAAAAAGATGAAAATGAGGCTATGCAATCTATAAATCTTATCCTATCTTTGCGGTCTGAAAAACCAGATGGCAAACACGGGTAAAATTTCTCAAATTATAGGACCTGTTGTTGACGTAAGTTTCAACGAGGCGGGTTCCACATTACCACAGATTTACAATGCTTTGGCTGTAACCAAAGAGAATGGACAAGAAGTGATCCTTGAAGTGCAACAGCATTTAGGGGAAAACATGGTTCGTACCATCGCGATGGACGGTACCGAAGGTTTACGTCGCGGTATCACCGTGGTAGACCAAGGAAGTCCGATCACAATGCCCGTGGGCGAAAGCATACGCGGACGTTTGATGAACGTAGTAGGCGACGCTATTGATGGCATGACGCCGTTAGACAAAACTAACGGTCGCCCTATCCACGCGGCGGCTCCTACATTTGAAAACTTAAGCACATCGGCGGAACCCTTATATACAGGTATCAAAGTAATCGATTTATTAGAACCTTATGCCAAAGGTGGTAAAATCGGTTTGTTCGGTGGTGCTGGAGTAGGTAAAACCGTACTTATCATGGAATTAATCAACAATATCGCTAAAGCTTACAGCGGTATGTCGGTATTTGCTGGAGTTGGTGAAAGAAGCCGTGAAGGAAATGACTTGCTTCGTGAAATGATCGAATCAGGCGTTATCCGTTATGGTGAAGAATTCAAAAAGAGCATGGAAGAAGGCGGCTGGGATTTGAGCAAGGTAGATATGGATGAATTGGCTAAAAGCCAAGCAACATTGGTATTTGGTCAAATGAACGAACCTCCAGGTGCTCGTGCTCGTGTAGCCCTTTCCGGACTTTCAGTAGCGGAGTATTTCCGTGATGGTGATGGCGAAGGTGCAGGAAAAGACATTCTATTCTTTATTGATAATATATTCCGTTTTACCCAAGCAGGTTCTGAAGTATCTGCCCTACTTGGACGTATGCCAAGTGCGGTAGGATATCAACCTACTTTGGCTACCGAAATGGGTGCCATGCAGGAACGTATTACTTCTACTACCCGTGGATCTATTACATCTGTTCAAGCCGTTTACGTACCTGCGGATGACTTAACGGATCCAGCACCTGCTACCACATTTGCTCACTTAGATGCAACAACCGTACTTTCTCGTAAAATTGCTGAATTAGGAATTTATCCTGCAGTAGATCCTTTGGATTCTACCAGCCGTATCCTTAGTCCAGATGTTTTAGGAAAAGAACACTACGGATGTGCACAACGTGTAAAAGAATTATTACAGCGCTATAAAGAATTACAAGACATCATTGCCATTTTGGGTATGGATGAATTGAGTGAAGAAGACAAATTGGTCGTTCACCGCGCCCGTCGTGTTCAACGTTTCTTATCTCAGCCTTTCCACGTAGCAGAACAATTTACAGGTCTTTCAGGTGTTTTAGTTGACATCAAAGATACCATCAAAGGGTTCAATATGATTATGGACGGCGAAGTTGATGAATACCCAGAAGCGGCATTCAACTTAGTTGGAACCATCGAAGATGCGATTGAAAAAGGTAAGAAATTACTAGAAGAAGCTGCCGCTTAATTCCATATACTATGAAAGTTGAAATATTAAGCCCAGACGCTCATATTTACCAAGGCGACGCCGATGTAGTTACCCTTCCGGGTGCTAGCGGTTCATTCCAGATTAAAAACAACCACGCCGCTTTAATTAGCAATTTGCAATCTGGAGAACTAACGGTACAAAATGGGACTGAATTGAAAACATTTCAAGTAAGCGGTGGACTTATAGAAGTTGTTAAAAACAAAGTTACCATACTGGTTTAACATAAATTTAACCTTATAATGAAGGCCATCCCCAAAGGATGGCCTTTTTTGTTTATACGAACAGTCCATGAATCCACTGATATTTTTGTTAAACGTTTGAGAATAGTTGTGAAACAAAATTTCACACCACTCACAAATACAAAACATTAAAAATCAATTCTTTAGGCTCGAATCAGCCCCCAAAAGGCCCAATCTGTTTATGTTTTACAAACCAATACATAAACAAAACAAATAGCAACTACCCAAAGTTTGTCGCATATTTGTGTAAGGTATTACTATGAACGTTACACAAATCAATTTCGACAAGATGATGGAGCAAGAGATTACTCCATTGCGTAATTACGCTCTTTCTTTAACCCATGACATGGACGATACAAAAGATTTGGTTCAAGACACCATCTTAAAGGCGTATCGATACAAAGACAAATTTCAAGCGGGAACAAACCTACGTGGTTGGTTGTATACGATCTTGAAGAACTCTTTTATCAATAACTACCGCAGGGATCAAAAACGCAATACCTTTTTAGACACCACCGAAAATACCTATTTCTTAGATATTCCGAGTCACCATATCGATAACGATGCCGAACTTAAGTTCATACGTAAGGACCTTAATGCAGCCGTAGAATCATTGCCTTTGGATTTAAAAGTAACGTTTCGCTTGAATGCAGAGGGTTATAAATACCACGAAATTGCTGAAGAGCTAGGTATTCCAATTGGAACTGTTAAAACGAGAATTTTCATCGCCCGTCGTATTTTGCGTGAAAAGCTTAAAGACTACGCTTTGGAGTTTGGATACCAGATGCAACTCGCGTAAATTGCCGCATGCCCGACGCATACATGTATCTATTCCTAGATGCGTTTACCATCTTAGGCCCACTAGCACTTTCCTTCGATAAAAAAGTAGCATTCTACAAAGATTGGAAATTCTTGTTTCCATCTCTTGCCGTGGTATCCTTGTTTTATTTATTATGGGATGTTTGGTTCACCAAAAGGGGAATATGGGAATTTAATTTTCAGTATCTCTTAGGTCCGTCCCTCCTCGAATTACCCATGGAAGAGTATGGATTTTTCTTTGTAGTACCTTACGCATGCGTCTTCATTTACCGCTGCTTGCAAGCTTACGTCCCTACCCTCAAACTACCCACACATGCACTCTATTATGGCATGCTTTTGTTATCTCTCGCACTCGCCATTTCCTTTTGGGGGAAATTATACACGGCGGTAACTTTTGGATTGATTTCTGTAAGCATGATAGCCGTTCGTTTTTCTACACTTTGGGAAAGCCTACGTTCCTACTTCAACCACCTATGGTTAGCATGGGTGGTAAGTATGATTCCCATGTTTTATGTGAATGGAAAACTCACAGGATTACCCGTACTTATTTATAACAATGCGGAGAATATGTTTATTCGCATCGGTAGCATTCCTTTCGAGGATTTCTTTTATAACTTTCTATACATCTTCTGGGTTGTAATTATTTTTGAATATCGAAAGAAGGCTAGAGTGTAGAGTCTAGAGTGGAGAGTCTAGAGTGGAGAGTGGAGAGTCTAGAGTGGAGTCTAACGTAAATTTTATTAAATCAATCTTCCGAGGGATATAGCGTAGTATATAGATTTAATTTCTCAATCTAGAGCGTAGTATACCGCTTGTATTACCTCGCTTCCAGAATCAAGAGATTTTTATACACCTTGTATTGCCTTGAATCCAGAATCTAGAGATTAGTGCACCGCTTGTATTGCCTCGCTTCCAGAATCTAGAGATTTTTATACACCTTGTATTACCTCGCTTCCAGAATCTAGAGATTAGTCCACCGCTTGTATTGCTAGCGTCCAGAATCTAGAGATTAGTGCACCGCTTGTATTGCCTCCCTTCCAGAATCTAGAGATTAGTGTGTAATAGGGTCATTACAAAAATGGATTCTTAGTAGGGTTTACCCGGTTATTTTGGGGTATTAGAGCGTGGCTATAAGCCGTGGTAACGAGCTCTTGATATTTAGCGAGGTCATTCATTCACTCCATTCATAATTCACCATTCATAATTCACCATTCATAATTCAAATAGCGTTTAAAACAAAAAGTCCCGGCGTTTCCGCCGGGACTTTCGTTTATGCAAATCAACTTAATAATTAGTCTTTAACAATTACTTTCTTAACGGTAGACTGACCATTGTTAGTCATGCGTACCAAGTACATGCCGTTTCCGAAGTTGCTCAAATCGAACTGTGCTTCTCCAAATCCGCCACCTACTACTTGCTCCGTCATTTGCGCACCTACTGCGTTCATTACGGTGATAGTCATAGGCTCATTGTTGTTCAATGCATACGCTACTGTAATGTTGCCTGTAGTTGGGTTTGGCTTAACGCTCACCGCATCTGACAAGTTCAAGTTTTCGTTGTTCAAGAATGTATTCATACAGTTTGGAGGATATTGC
>CBFHXF010000024.1:0-29608 GCA_965659745.1 Bacteroidia bacterium | reverse complement strand
CCGAGTTCTAGATGTTGGTTGCTGCCCACCCAACCCACTTGACCTTGGTAGATGAAAATGATTTTATGTCCGATATCGGCCACTGTTTTCATATCGTGGCTGTTGATAACGGTTGTGATGCCTAAATCTTCGGTAATTTGCACCAAAAGTTCGTCGATAACCCGACTGGTAAGTGGATCGAGTCCCGAGTTGGGCTCGTCACAAAATAGGTATTTTATGGGAAGGGCAATGGCACGGGCAATGCCCACGCGCTTTTTCATACCGCCAGAAATCTCTGAAGGATATTTTGAATTGCAGTTAACCACATTTACTTTGGCCAAACATTCATTTACGCGATCGAGTCTTTCCGAGGCGCTCATTGGAGAAAACATTTTAAGCGGAAATTCTACGTTTTCTTCTACGGTAAGCGAATCAAAAAGAGCATTATTTTGGAATAGCATGCCGATTTCGCGGCGCAGATCTTGCTGTTGTTTATAATCCATAGCCCCTAGTAGCCGACCGTCATAAAGAATATTTCCGGTATCGGGGAGCATTAAGCCTACCAAGCACTTTAATAAAACGCTTTTACCGCTGCCGCTTGCTCCTATGACCAAGTTGGGCTTGCCAGGTTCGAATTTCAAATTGATGTCATTCAGAACATGTTTATCGGCAAACGATTTATAAAGGCCTTGAACTTCAATCATAATCCTAAGAAAATTTGGGCAATTACAAGGTCAAAAAATAAAATGGCAATACAAATTTTTGTTACGGCTTTCGTTCCTGCTTCTCCAACTTCTAAAGCCCCCCCTTCGGTGTAATAACCCTGAAAAGAGCTCAAACTGGTTATTAAAAACGCGAAAATGAATCCTTTTATAAGCATGATTTTCACATATTCGGCATGAAATACCATTCTTGCCCCTTCCACCAAATCATCGATGGTTAAGGCCGTAGTAAATTGAGTGGCAAGTACTCCGCCGTATATCAACAAGAAATTAGCCACGATAATTAAGCTAGGAATCATGATCAATCCCGCCACAATTTTAGGTAAGGCCACAAAAGAGGCCGAATTGATACCCATAACTTCGTAAGCATCGATTTGTTCAGATATTTTTTTGTTACCAATTTCGGAAGCAATATTAGCTCCGATTTTTCCCGCCAATACCAAACACGTGACGGTAGGCGCTAATTCTAAAATTGCAGAGGTGCTTACCACAGCGCCTACTACGAATTTAGGAATCAATTGGGTAGGAAATAAATCGCTAGGCGTTAATAATTGGTTGGCCGTTTGAATCGTGGTAACCGCGCCGGTGAACGTGGCAATGAGCATCACTACCAGAAGAGATTCAATGCCAATATTATGCATTTCTCGGAAGGTGATTTTCCAAAATACGGGCCATTTTTGGGGACGTTTTAAAACGTACCGCATGAAAATGGCAAAGCGACCTAATTCCGTGAAAAAACTCATTGAAGTCGTGAAATTACATCAAATTTATAGGGCTCCCAAATAAGCCCTTGTTAATTTTCTTTAACTGATTTTACTCCAAATAGTTCGGTTCGGTGTTTTTTGCAGTTCGTATCGAATGGGTGCGCTCTCGGGCAATGCCAACAACTCATCAAATTGCAACCAATTTTCAGCCTCGACCCTCGCGGCTATTAAAATGGATTCATCTTTGCGAATATCACTAAGTTTTAAATCTAAAATGCCACTTTGTTTGGTGCCGTCTAATTCACCGGGACCTCGAAGTTCCAGATCTACTCGGGCAATTTCAAAGCCATCGGTGGTTCGTACCATAGTTTGAATGCGTTTTTTTCCGTTGGCAGAAAGGGGATAGCCCGACATTAAAATACAAAAGCTTTGCTCGGCTCCTCGGCCTACTCGACCCCGTAATTGATGCAATTGTGACAGTCCGAAACGCTCTGTATTTTCAATGACCATCACACTGGCATTCGGCACGTTAACACCCACTTCAATAACGGTTGTGGCCACCATGATTTGTGTTTTTCCCGTTTTGAATTTTTGCATTTCCGATTCTTTATCGGCCGGCTTCATGCGGCCATGAAGCAAACTATAAGTATAGGTTGGCGGTGGAAGGTAGGTACTTACGGTATCGTAGCCTGACATTAAACTTTGCAATGCCAATTTGGGAGAATCTTCAATTAAGGGAAAAACATAATATACTTGACGGCCTTTGGCAATTTCTTCTTTGAGGAATTCCATTACCAATGCGCGATTGGCTTCGCTGCGGTGTACCGTAATAATGGGTTTTCTGCCTTTGGGAAGCTGGTCAATGACGCTTACATCGAGATCCCCGTACAAGGTCATCGCTAGTGTTCTGGGTATGGGAGTAGCGGTCATGACCAAAACATGGGGCAACACCGTTCCTTTTTTCCACAAGCGTGCCCGTTGGGCCACCCCAAAACGGTGTTGCTCATCAATTACAACCAAACCCAATTGCTTGAACTGTACATCGTCTTCCAAAAGGGCATGAGTACCTATTATAATAGCAATTTCACCATTAAGCAGATCTTCTAATATGATTTTACGGTTCTTTTTGGTTGTCGAACCGGTTAGAAGTGCCACCTTTAATCCTAGAGGTTCTAGTGCTTCGGTAATGCCAATAGCATGTTGCTGTGCTAATATTTCAGTAGGGGCAATTAAGCAACTTTGGTATCCGTTATCCAGGGCCAGAAGCATGCTTAATTGGGCTACCATGGTTTTTCCGCTACCTACATCTCCTTGTAATAATCGGTTCATCTGCTTTCCCGATTTCATATCCAAGCGAATCTCTTTGATTACCCTTTTTTGGGCATCTGTCAATTCGAAGGGCAGGTGTTTTTCATAATATTCCATGAAATTAGCTCCAACATTCTCAAAAATGAGTCCTTTGTAGGTGCGATTCCGAGAGCCCTTTAATTGCAAATGCCGCAATTGTAAATAAAAGAGCTCTTCAAACTTTAAGCGCTGGGTTGCTTTTTCTAATAATTGCGGATTTTTAGGGGCGTGAAGCCATTTTACCGCTTCCGTACGGGTAGGGAAATTGAATTTTTGTATAATGGCTTGGGGAAGGTTTTCGACTAGATTAAAATCGACGTCTTCTACTATCTGTTTACTGAGTTTGGCAAGTAATTTATTTTCAACTTTTTTGCGTTTGAGTCCCTCGGTAAGCGGATACACAGGCGTTAATCCCAATTGCGACAGTTGGATATCTAGCCCTATTATCTGCAACTCAGGATGGGCAATATTAAAATGCCCCCTGAAGGCCTGAATTTTACCATATGCCAAATACGGAGTTTGTGTTTTAAGCGATTGGGCAATCCACTTAGCCCCTTGAAACCAAATCAATTCAATTTGGCCGGTCTCATCGCGCAAGGTGGCTGTGTAACGTTGGGCAGCACCCGTTCCTTGAAATTCCCCTGGAATAATAATCCCTTTTAATTGTACGTAAATGTCGGTGTACTCAGGGGTTTGAATAATCGGGATGATTTTGGAGCGGTCTTCGTGTCGAAAAGGGTAGTGGCTCAGCAGGTCGGCAACGGTAAAAATTCCGAGTTCGGTATTAAGGGCTTGGGCTTTTGCGGGACCCACGCCTTTTAAAAACTCGATTTTAGTATCCAATGCCATGGGCATCCAACAAAAATAGGATATTTCTCACGCTTCTAAGGTTCAAAAGATTTGCATTTTTCGTAAATTGCTGCTGCTAAACCCTTAAAATATTACGTATTATGAAAGCATTTTCTTATGTATTTGCATTTTTTCCGGCTGTTTTATTCTGGTTTTCCTTGCACGGGGAAGGATATGGAGCTTGGATATGTGTGGCGGTGGTTTTCGGTGTGATACCGATATTAGAATGGTTTATTGGGGCTAAAGGTTCAAATCTGAGCGAAGCGCAGATAGAAGCGCGGTCGCAAGACAAGCGTTTTGATTGGGTGTTATATTTACTGGTACCCGCGCAGTGGTTTTTACTTCTGTATTTTACGGAATATTTTTCGTTCATCGAGCCAAGGAATTGGGAATTTTCTGAATGGGGAAAGATTCTAGGAATGGGAATTTTGTGTGGAAGTTATGGTATAAACGTGGCTCATGAACTTGGCCACAGGTCGAACAAATGGGAACAAAGGCTTGCTCAGTCGTTGTTGCTTACTTCCTTGTATATGCATTTTTTCATAGAGCATAACAGAGGTCATCATAAACATGTAGCCACACCAGAAGACCCATCTTCCGCGCGTATTAATGAGCCCGTACAATTTTTTTGGTTTCGATCGATGTACCAAACATGGATGAAATCGTGGCAATTAGAGTTTGAGCGCCTCAAGCGTAACAAACAGTCTCCTTTGCATTGGAGCAATCAAATGTTGCAGTTTCAAGTCTTACAATTGGCTTTTTTAGGAGTTGTTTATTTTCTTTTCGGGGGAAACGGACTCGCAGCGTTGCTCCTTGCGGCTTTCATTGGTGCTATTTTATTAGAGACTATAAATTATATAGAACACTATGGTTTACTTCGTAAAAAGGAAGCGAATGGGTTTTATGAAAGGGTAGAAACCCATCATTCCTGGAATAGTAATCATGTGATAGGTCGCTTATTGCTGTTTGAATTATCGAGGCACTCTGATCACCATTTTAAATCATATAAAAAATATCAAGAGTTAGAATCTGCGCATAATGCACCGCAAATGCCTACCGGTTATCCCGGCATGATGGTATTAAGTATGGTTTTTCCGCTATGGTTTTGGATCATGAATCCGCGAGTCGCTCAATTCAATTCTTAGATTGTATCTTTGCGATTATGTTATCAGGAAAAACTGCTTTGATTACCGGTGCTTCTCGAGGAATAGGAAAAGGAATCGCCGAAGTATTTGCTCAAAATGGCTGTAATATTGCCTTCACCTTTGCCAGTTCGGTTGAAAAAGCCCGTGCTTTTGAGTTAGAATTGAGTCAAAAATTTGGCGTTAAAGTAAAAGGTTACCAGAGCAATGCCGCCGATTTCAAACAAAGTGAAACCTTAGCAGAAAACGTTATTGCCGAATTTGGCAAAGTAGATATATTGATTAACAATGCAGGTATTACCCGCGACGGTTTGATGCTCCGCATGTCGGAAGAACAGTGGGATGAAGTAATCAATACCAACCTGAAAAGTGCGTTTAATTTAACCAAAGCCTTTTTGCGTCATTTCTTGGGAAATAAAGCCGGTAGCATCATCAATATGACCAGCGTGGTGGGCGTAACCGGAAATGCAGGACAGGCGAATTACGCGGCCTCTAAAGCAGGTATGATCGGTTTTACCAAAAGTATTGCTAAAGAATTAGGATCTCGAAATGTACGTTGTAATGCCGTTGCTCCAGGTTTTATCGAAACCGAAATGACGGAAGCTTTAGATGAAAATATCCGCAAAGGCTGGATCGATACCATACCCTTGAAGCGCGGCGGTACCCCCGAAGATGTGGCTCAGGCATGTCTGTTTTTAGCCTCTGATATGAGCACATACGTTACCGGACAAACCCTATCTGTTTGCGGCGGAATGCTGATGTAAGACTTGATGGTTCAACATTCATCATTCAACATTCATAATTCATCATTCAAAAAATGGCCTTAGACCAAGTAGATGTAGACCAACAATTTTCTGAAGAAAAAAATATGGGCTTTTTTGACCATATCGACGAGCTCCGTGCCCGTTTGGTGAAAATTGCATATATCGTTATTGCCACTACTATTGCCGCTTTTATTTGGGTTGATACCCTGTTTGAAAAAGTAATTATGGCTCCCTTTACCGCTGGTTTTTGGGGATATTCTTTCTTCTGTAAAGCAGGTCGCACAATCATGAATAACGATACCCTTTGTTGGGATCCCCCGAAATTGATTATGCAAAGCATGCAGGTGCAAGGTCAGTTTGTAAGTGCCTTTAAAATTGCCCTAGTAGCTGGCTTTATATTGAGTTTCCCCTTTGTGGTAAGACAGTTGTGGTTGTTTGTGAAACCTGCACTTAGTAAAAAGGAAATCCGACGCGTGCAACGTAGTCTTTTTGTAGTTTCGTTGCTCTTTTTTTCCGGCGTTTTATTTGCCTATTTTCTATTGGTGCCGGTGGCTACCAATTTTTTATTGTCGTTTAGTTTAAGCGATAAAATTCAAAATATCATTACCATATCGAGTGTTACCGGATTTGTAACCTTTATGAGTTTGGCCACGGGTTTGGTATTCGAATTGCCCGTTTTGATTTACATTTTAACGAGTATAGGACTTATATCTTCTGATTTTTTGAAGAAATATTGGCGATATGCGGCCGTTGTGATTTTTATTATCGCCGGAATTGCCACGCCTTCCCCCGATGTGTTTTCTCAACTTCTCTTGGGAATTCCCCTAATGTCACTCTACGTTTTAGGGATTTTCATTGCCAAAAGAGTGGAAAAACGCAAAGCTTCCGAAATGGAATAAAGAATTAAATTTCCCTTGAAAAAGAACAAGCAAATATGAAATATACCATCGCTATCGGCTCCGACCATGCCGGATTTGACGTTAAAGAAATTATTGTTAAGGCCCTGAATTCGGGTATGTTAGAAGAATTTAATGCCGGTATTTCCGATATGGGTCCGGACTCTTCCGACCGGGTAGATTATCCCGATTACGCTCATAAAGTGGCACAGTCGGTTGCAGAAGGTAGCTGCGACTTAGGCATATTGATTTGTGGAAGTGGTAACGGCGTTTGCATAACCGCCAATAAGCATGAAGGCATACGTGCTGGCTTGGCTTGGGATACCGAATTGGCATCTTTGGCACGCGAACATAACAATGCCAATATTATTTGTTTACCGGCCCGATTTGTAAGCGAGGAAAAAGCACTAGAAATTGCAAAGGCTTTCTTGGCAGCTTCTTTCGAAGGTGGGCGTCATCAAGAGCGCGTGCAAAAAATCGAGCAAAAATAATTTACCCCAAATTTTAACTCTATAATTATGGCAGAAACCATTACTTCGTTGCAGATGCTTGGTTTGAAGCTACCAACGGACCCCCGCTGGGTCAATATAGCTGAGAAATCTATAGATGATATTTTAATTGATCATGCCTTTTGTGAACAAAAAGCGGCTTCCACCGGAATATCCCTAATTGTGCGTTATTCCGATTTAACCAAATTGGTAGAGGAGGTAACACCCTTGGTGGCCGAAGAATGGGGTCATTTTCGAAGAGTTTTGAAGGAAATGGCTAAGAGAGGGGTAACGTTGGGAAGGGCCCGAAAAGACGATTACGTGATCGGATTACAATCCTACATGATAAAGGGCAATTCACAAGGGTTACTGTTGGAGAAACTATTGGTTAGTGCGTTAATAGAAGCCCGTAGTTGCGAACGTTTTCGATTGCTGAGTTTGTATTGCTCTGACGAAAGTTTGCGCGGATTTTATCATGAATTCATGGTTTCTGAAGCCGGACATTACAGAATGTTTATAGATTTAGCCAAAGAGTATTATCCAGAAGATCAAGTAAAAAAACGTTGGCAAGAATGGCTTGAAATAGAAGCAAAAGTGTTGGCTGGATTAGAATTGCGAGGCGATAGGGTGCATTAATCGCAAATAATTATGAAAGAAATAATTGCATTTTTTGAAGAATTGAGCCCTGTAATGCAAGGATTCACGGGTTCTATGTTCACGTGGTTCGTAACCGCTTTAGGTGCGTCTCTTGTGTTCTTTATTAAAGATGTAAACCGCGGATTTATGGATACCCTGATGGGTTTCACCGCGGGTGTCATGTTAGCTGCCAGCTTCTGGAGCTTACTGAATCCTGCTATTGAAATGGCAGAATCTTCTTGGGGAGCTGAATTGGCTTGGGTGCCTGTAGGAATAGGTTTCTTAGCAGGCGCATTTTTTCTATTTGGACTCGATCAGTGGTTGCCTCACCTGCATTTAAGCGATCCCATCGAAAAGTCTGAAGGGGTTAAAACCAGTTGGAATAAAACCGTTTTATTGGTATTGGCCATCACCCTCCATAATATTCCAGAAGGATTGGCTATTGGGGTGGCATTTGGTGCCGTGGCGGAAGGTCTTCCAGGTGCGAATTTAGCCGGAGCCATTGCCTTAACCATAGGAATTGGAATTCAAGATTTACCAGAAGGAATGGCCGTTTCTCTTCCATTACGACGTTACGGATTGTCAAGAGCTAAATCGTTCCTTTGGGGACAGCTCAGTGGGGTAGTAGAGCCATTAGCAGCGGTTTCCGGAGTAATATTGGTAATGATGATGCAGAGTATTTTGCCCTATGCATTGGCATTCGCCGCAGGTGCTATGATTTATATTGTAGTAGAAGAAGTAATTCCAGAATCGCAACGAGACGGACACACCGACAAAGCCACATTGGGATTGATGATCGGATTTGTGTTGATGATGGCGTTAGACGTAGGATTGGGTTAATCGGGTATAGACGCAATGCATTGCGTCTATACAACATTCATTGTAATGATTGCGTCTCTAAATCAATCGAAAAAATACTCTTCTGTTTTTTGGAAATTTCCAAAGTTGAAATAATAGTTAATGCCAATTTGGAGGTTACCCCCACGGTACGTCAGCGGAAATTCTCCACTGAAAAATTCGCTGTGCTGCACCCGCAATCCATGCGTGGTGCTCAAAGGTTGATAGTAGGTCAAATGAAATTCATAGCGATTTCCGCCTTCTGTATTACCCCCAAATGCCACACCTACATATCCTAATGCATTCCAAACCCGCTGTTGCTCCTGAATGATTCTGAAACGCGTACCGGCATCTTGGTTATTGAATGTGTCGCGGGTATTATTACCTAATTCATAGTTCATGGAGAAACCAAACTTTTCAGAGATGTAATTCGATTTGCCAAATTGCTGACGCAATGCCATCCCCAAGCTTCCATTGAAATAATGCATGCCGTTATTAATGGAAGTATTAAAGGCCATCGTGTCATTGTTGATTTTGTAACCCGCATTTAAATAACCTGCACTTAACAAAATACTGGTTCCGCGGTTTAGATCGTAACTAAGTTGTAAATTGCCATAACCTCCCAAACGATTGCGCGTAGAAAATTGATTAGCCAAAGTATCGCTCCCTGGTGTTTTAGAAAATCCTACTCCTGCAGAAGATCCAATCATCCAACGACTTTGGGTATAACCCATAGTTGTAAATCCAAAAAACAGGGCCACGCTTAGCAACAAAGATTTCATAAGCAACAAAGTTAAGTCATTGTGGCAATATTATCTTCCCTTGAATGATTGTACCTTTGCGGTATGAATACCAAGGCGGCCAAGATTTTGAGCGCATTTACCGATGCCCTCGATCTGCATAATTCGAATCCTGAATTTATCCAAGCCAAACACCAAGCTCAAATTTACAATCCTTGGTTTACCCAAGAATCCATAGAACAAAGTATTGAGGGCTGGCAGCACGCGCTATCGCTGCAAGCACGTGAAAAATGGTTACAGGCTTTACCTATTTCCCCCGAAAACAAAACCGAAACGCTGGGAATTATTGGCGCAGGTAACATCCCATTTGTAGTGATGCACGACGTGATCAGCGCCTGTATTTCGGGCTACCCTTTGGTGCTCAAATTGTCTTCCGACGATGCTATTTTGCCTAAAATTTGGTTGAAATTAACGGAGGAAGTCCTTTCCGAATCGCTGAATGTTACCTACGCAGAGCAGCTCAAAGAGGTAGACCGTGTTATCGCTACGGGTAGCAATAACACGCATCGCTATTTTGAATACTACTTTAGAAATAAGCCTAATATTTTGCGTAAAAACCGACACAGTGTGGCCATTTTGCCGCAAGCCGCCTCTATGACGGAAGCACAGATTTTAGGACTCGGTGCGGATATTTTTGCGTATTTCGGAATGGGATGTCGCAATGTAACCCAGTTATTTATACCCAGAAATTTTGATTTTGCGCAAATTTTTCCTCTTTGGGAAACCCAATTTGGCGATTTAGTGAACCACCACAAATACGTAAATAATTACCACTACCACAAGGCGTTGTTATTGATGAATTTAGATCCACATATCGACGCTGGATTTGTACTTTTTAAGGAGCGAAATACCCTTCATGCGCCTGTGGGCATGGTGAATTATACCTTCTACGACGACATTCAAGAAGTTCGAAACTACCTTAGCGAACATCAAGAAGAAATTCAATGCATCGTTTCGGAGGGAACCGAAATAGCAGGTTTGCCGTTCGGAACCGCGCAAAAACCTGAGTTATGGGATTATGCCGATGGCGTTAATACCTTGCAATGGTTGAATCCGGCCTAAGTAAAGGTGGTCTCTTATTATTATTTGGTTTAATCTAACTAGTAGGCCCCTTAAGGCTTTTCGCTCATTATTTGAATTCAGACACGCAATTGCTCCATTATAGTTAGGGCCTGAAATTCTAAACGGTTCGTGCGGGATATCTTAGTCTTTAAGTACAGAATAAAGATTAATCTTTCCCTTCGAACAAACCACAGAGAATGTCACTCACTTCTTCTGCCATGGGTTTTTGGGTGTCGAGCGATGGATTGATTTCGGTAATTTCCAATAATTGGGTTTGATCTTGGTTCCAAAAGAATTCTAATACCGTTTGGGCCTGTTGTTTGCTCAAACCACCCGCTACTGGAGTGCCGGTACCAATGGAAACCGAGGGGTCCATACTATCTACATCAAAGCTTACATACCATTCTTGGGCTTTATTTTGAAAGTGCCTTTGAATTTCATTCAAGGCCCATTCAATCCCATTTTTATGGATGTCTTCGGCGAAAATTACCTTTATACCTGCGGTTTTAATAAGGTGTATTTCTGGATCTTCGTAGCTGCGAATTCCTAGGAAAACAATATTCTCTGGCTTTACAGCATTGCTTTTCTTGAGGTTTTTTATTTCTTTCCAAAGGGAAATACAATCGGCATCTAGGTCGTTGACTTGACAGTCTAAATTATCGAATTCGATGGCGGTATTCACCGACATGCCATGGATGTTTCCGCTGGGTGTGGTATACGGAGAGTGCAGGTCTAAATGGGCATCGATCCAAATAATTCCTACATTTTGGGAATCGCGATTGCGACAAAATCCAGCGATACCTCCAATGGCGTTGCTATGATCGCCTGTTAACAATAAGGTCGGTGTTTGTGGGGTTAAATTTTCTATGGTATCGGCCAATCGAGCTTGATGTCTGAGTAAATGCCGGGCTCTTTTGAGATGGGGGAAATAAATGTGTTCTACATCTTCTGCCTCTACGGTTTGGGCTACTTTGGTAGGGATAGTGGGCAGGGAAATGTGTTTTTCTAATGCGTGTAAAAGTGCATCCGGACCTTGTGAAGTACCCGATTTACCTGCTCCGTATTCCCATCCTGATACAACAATGTTGAGCGCTTTCTTATTCATACGGAGGTGTTAATTCCTCAAAAATAAGACAATAAGTCTAAGGTTGTGCGGGTAGTTTTCTCCACAAAATGTATCCACCGATGTTTTTCTCACGTACAAATTTGCGTTTAAATTCGTAATCGGGAGTGAAATTGTTTTTGGTAATTACCTTTGTAAGTTCTTGGTTTTTAGCGTTCATGGCATGAGAACGGCGGGCACTTTGTTTCGGATAGGGTTCGTTTTGTGCGCTCGGAAATTCGGGTTTTAAATCGTCGAAATCTTTAGCCGAAAAATTACCGTGAAAATACAATGCATAGGTTTTGAAATACCAAGCTTCTAGGAAAACACCTTTTTGGGTTTCTTGTTGTATGGTGCGGGTGAGGGGTCCTTGTAGGAGTTTACCAACGGGTGGCAATAACCAAATGCTGCTGCTTAGAGCCACCACGCCGCTGATAATATATAAAACTCCGGCGTGCGGTTTTCTTCCCAAGAGTTGAAGAATAAACCACGCGAAAAACCAAAAAGTAAACAAAGCCGCTGGCAGCAATGACGTCCACGACCAGGGTTCCTTTACCTCTAATAATCCTTTAGTGAATACATCTAATTTGTCCCAGATAGAAGCCGGTAGCGGATTCATGTGGGCTGCGATAGGCAATACCCACAGGGCAATTCCGATGCCAATGGCCGAAATACTAATAGGCAATATGAGCCATTTGGGGAAGTGCCAGCGATTGGTATGGGACAAGTATACTTGATAGGCGCCGAAATAGGTGAGGGGCCACCAGCATAGACTGCTGTAATGGATTATTTTGGTGGTGGTGATGGAGAAAACGATCAAGACGACCCAAAATAAAGCCCGCATGAATAAATGCCACACGTCCACATTACGATCCATAATGCGGTTTTTAAACAAATGGGGCAGGGCAAGCAATGAGGAGGGGAAAGCCAAGAAAAAGAGTACGATGATATGGTAAAACCAGGGTTGGTTATGCCATTCGATTTGTCCTTTAAAAAGCACAATTTGATAAGCGATGAATTCTTCGAGAAATTGGGCTCCGTTGGATTGAAGCAGAGGGAAAACCCAGAGTCCGATTACGGAAGCCAAGCCGATTAAACTCAAGAGTAATTTCCAATTGAAAATTTCGTGCCATTTTCCACGTGCGGCAGTAACCCAAAGTACTACAAAACCCACGATGCCAATGGCTACGGGGCCTTTTGTTAAAAAAGCGAAGCCCAAAAATATTCCTACCAATAAATAATACAGGTGTGAACGTTCGTCTTTTAAATGGGCTTGGGTGATTTTGTACCATTGGTAAATACTGAGTACGATAAAAAAATTGAATACGGGATCAATAATTCCAGAGCGCCAATAAATAAACGGAGCAAAGGTAAAGAGGGTAGCGAGGGCCCAAAAAGCACCAAGCATGCGTTTGCCCAGGCGATCGCCCACATGGTACACCCAGTTAACGGCTAGAACACCGGTTATGATATTGGGGAGTTTGTAAACCCAGGGATCGTTGGTTTGGAATAGTCGCTCTGCGAAGGCCTGCATCCAAATGAAAAAGGGAGGTTTTTCCCAAAAGGGCTCAAATCCGATTTGAACGTATAAATAATTCTGGGTGAGGTTCATTTCTCGCGCCGATTCTGCGAAATTGAGCTCGTCCCAATCGAATAAGGGTGCGAGGTTAACGCCCAGAAATAATATGCCGAGACTTAATAGGGTAAAAGCCAGGTGAACGTGTATTTTTCTCATGGATTAAGCCATTTTTTGTAATGAAACAATTGATAAAACGCCCAAAACAGCCAAAGTCCGACTAAGGCACCTGCCAAAACGTCTTCAAAAGAATGCTGTCCTAAATAAATGCGGCTATAGGCAACCGCAAATGCCATAATTATTAAGGTATATTTAAGAAATTTGGGCCAATGAGATTGCCAGAGTGATAGAATAATGGCGGTGGCAAAGAAGGCCGCGGCGGTATGTCCGCTCGGAAAGGCTTTCCATTGGGATAGGGTTACCCCGTTTATATGTCGGACTTGGTCGGGAAATCTAATGGCGGGTCGCGGCCAATTGATCCATATTTTAGCCCCTTGAATAAATAGCCCTTCTACGATAAATGCCAAGGCCCAAAGCCATCCTTTCCTTCCTAAGTGATAAAAAGCCAATGATAAAGCCAGTGCAATTACAGGCCATTCGGCCCATTTTGTGATGTAAATTAATAGGGTATCAAGCGAAGTATGGTGAAATGACAATATTCCTAAGGTTATGGCATCAAAGCCTATAATTATACCCACGAAGAATAACACCGTAAAAATGAGGGTATACAGAAGGAGATGGCGTACGGTGAACGTCATTTCACAAAGATAATGAGTTATTCATAGGATATTATTTTGAAATTTCAAAGTTTTTGATTTCTTTGCGGTAAATGAATTTTGGCATGAAAAATGCAACAAAATTCTTGGAACTACCTTTAACACAATTACGATGGCCAAAAAAGAATCTAAAAAGTCAAAACTAGAATTGGAATACTCATTGCGCTCTTCCCCTCAAATATTGTATCAATATATCTCAAATCCCTCTGGCTTACAAAGTTGGTTTGCCGATAGGGTAGATATCATGGGCGGAGGACAGTATCGTTTTTCTTGGGAAGACGGAACCGAATACCATGCCAATATGTCTAAGTCCGTAACAAACAAGTACGCGCGCTTTGAACTAATGGAATCTGAAGGCGATTATTTAGAGTTTCGAATAGAACAAGATGCCATCACTGGCGATGTAGAATTGATC
This sequence comes from Bacteroidia bacterium, assembly GCA_965659745.1. Taxonomy (GTDB): domain Bacteria; phylum Bacteroidota; class Bacteroidia; order NS11-12g; family UBA955; genus VMCP01. The sequence continues at coordinate 15,513 of CBFHXF010000024.1, read as the reverse complement.
ATCACCGAGTTTGTCGATCCTGAAGAGGCCGATATAGCCGCTTCCATCTGGGATGCAGCCGTAGAAGACCTCTGTGCTATTATTGGGGCTTAATTAGGATTCAAGGGCTTTCAAGGCTAATTCTGCCATCAAACCCGATCCAATTTCTAAGGCATCTTCGTCGATATCAAACGACGGATGATGTACGCTGTAGTGCGTGCCTTTTTCCATATTTCGAGTGCCCAAACGGTAAAAACAACTCGGTACTTCCTGCGAATAATAAGAGAAATCTTCGGCCGCCATCCACAATTCTAATTCTTCTACGCGATCTCCGCCCACATATTCCTCAGCCGCTTCCATACATATCGACGTTAATGTTTCGTCGTTCTTTAAAAACGGATATCCCTTTTTAATTTCGATATCGATTTCGGCGCCCATGCTATGAGCCAATCCTTCTGCCAAGCGACGGATCTTTTCGTGTGCTTCCGCCCTCCAATTTTCATCCACCGTTCTAAAAGTACCGTGAATTTCTACATTTGGGGGCAATACATTGGTGGCACCGTTGCCTATAATTTTGCCGAACGACAACACGCTGTGTAAGGCAGGATTTTGATTTCGAGATACGATTTGTTGCATGGCTACCACAATATGTGAGGCCACTAAAACCGAATCAACGGCTAAATGTGGCAAAGCGCCATGGCCACCCACGCCTTTTACGGTTATGAAAATTTCATCCGTACTGGCCATATACAAGCCTTTTCTGAATCCAACGCCTCCGGTGTCTATTAAAGGCATTACATGTTGTCCGATCATGAAATCTACTGGGGGATTCTGCAGAACGCCGTCGGCTATCATCAAACTGGCACCGCCAGGTAGCTTTTCTTCACCAGGTTGAAAAACCAACTTGATGGTACCTTCAAACTCCGATTTTAATTCATTCAAAATAGTGGCGGCCCCCAATAAAGAGGTAGTGTGTACATCATGTCCACAGGCATGCATCACCCCCTCATTCAAACTGCGGTAGGAACGACCGTCATTGACTTCTATTATAGGAAGTGCATCCATATCGGCGCGTAATGCCACACAACGTTTGCTTGGATTCTTGCCTTCGATTAGGGCTACAACACCCGTATTTGCCAAACGTTGGGTGCTTAAGCCCAATTTTTGCAAATAATTTTCAACTTTTTTTTGGGTTTCGAATTCTTGGAATGATAATTCGGGATTTTGATGAATATTTTGTCTGATTTTTATAAGTTCAGGCAATAAGGTTTTCGCGCGATTCTTAATGCTGGCTTGAAGTTGCGATGAATTCATAGTGTGTTATGCGAAGGTAATGAATTTGTGAAAATCTACTACTTTCTCTAACTTGTGTATCTTTGAAATACTTTTATGATCAGTCCGCATTCTATTAATCAGCTCCTACAGGCCGTTCCCATTGAAGATTTGGTGGGTGATTATGTAAAGTTGAAACGGTCGGGTTCCGGTTATAAGGGCAACTGTCCTTTCCACGACGAAAAAACACCCAGTTTTTCGGTTACCCCAAGTTTGAATATCTACAAGTGTTTTGGTTGTCAGAAAGGGGGCAATTCCATTCAGTTTTTGATGGATATTGATCAGTTGAGCTTTGTAGAAGCGGCGCGCGAATTGGCAAAACGTTTTGGAATAGAACTGATAGAAACCGATGCCGACAACTCCGATGAGGCCATGCAGTCGCAGCGGGAAAAAGAAAGTCTGCAAGCCTTGAATGAATTTGCCTTGCAGTTTTTCGAAAACCAATTGCACGAAACAGAGGAAGGCAAAAGCATTGCGCTGCCGTATTTTAAAGAACGCGGTTATACCATAGAAACGATTAAAAATTGGCGCCTGGGATACAGTCCTACCAATTGGACCGCCTTTTACGAACATGCCAAAAAAGCAGGATATACTGACGAATTACTGCAGTTAGCGGGCTTGGTAAAGCCCCGTGAAAAAGACGGTTCGTTCTACGATTTGTTCCGCAACAGGGTCATGTTTCCGCTCATTGCCGTATCGGGTAAAACCGTTGGTTTTGCCGGTCGTATCATGGGCAATGTAGACAAGGCCCCAAAGTACGTTAACTCCCCAGAAACACCCCTCTACAAAAAGAGCGATTTCCTTTTTGCGGTTTTTCAAGCCAAAAATGCCATCCGTAAAGAAGACAAAGCCCTTCTAATGGAAGGATACACCGACGTGATGACCCTGCATCAATCGGGAATCGAAAATGCCGTGGCAAGCAGCGGTACGGCCTTAACACCCGGACAAATTCGTTTAATAAAGCGATTTACAGATAATGCCACGGCCGTTTATGATGGCGATGCCGCCGGTATGAAAGCCTCATTGCGTGGTATCGATTTATTACTAGAAGAAGGATTGAATGTAAGGGTGGTAGCCATGCCAAACGGACAGGATCCCGATTCGTTTTGCAAAGAATTAGGTCCCGAAAAATTCAAACAATACCTAATCGATCACGAAGAAAATTTCATTGTATTCAAAGCCAAATTGCTTTTTAAAGACAGTGGAAACGATCCGATTAAACGTTCTGAGGCCTTAAGAGATATTCTTCAATCGGTAGCCTTAATTAACGATATTCTTAAGCGCGATGCTTTGGTGAAAGAGTTGGAGCGCGTTTGCGATACCGATAGTGCCATTTTGCACAGTGAATTATCGAAATTGCTCCGGAAAAGGAGATTCGATGACGGACAGCAGGTATTGAAAGAGGTTAATAACCTAATTAACCACCTGCCAACCCTTCCCATTGATTATAAGCTTGACGATTCCCACCAGGAAAAAGCCTTATTGAAATTGATGATCCGTTATGGAAATGAAAAATTCAATGAGGAGCAGCGCGTAATTGATTTTATCTTTTCGGAGCTTAGAGAAGATGAGAGCTTGGCATTTAACGATGCCGAAAATCGGGAAATCTTAGAAGCATTAACCCAAATTTATACCGACACACCCGAATGGTTAAACCCAGAAGATTGGGTGCAACATCCTAATTTGAAAATTGCTTCCTATGCGGCTACCGTCTTTACCAATGAACATGTGCTGAGCGAACAGTTTGAGAAAAGCATGATTTATGTAAAACAGGAGGGGGAGAATTTGAATCGAGAGATTTTAGATGTGTTTTTGAACATGCGCCGTACCAAAATTGAAGAAATCATCTTCAAAGAACAATTACGTCTTTTAGATCCCGAAGAAAATCACGAAGAGGTGATGGAGTTCCTAAGTTACTTGAACGAAATAAAAAAGGAAATAGCCAAGGAACTTGGCTCCGTAGTATCGAGATAGCATGAAAACGCGTGCCTTGCATATTATCCTGTTTGGAATTACTTTAAGCCTGCTTTACGGAGCCTCACATTTAGATATGAGTCCCAAAAAGAGTTACGGCATGCCCCAAAATACCAATCCAGTAAAAATCAAAGATGGATTTCTGTATTACGATTCTTTGAAATTGCCGTTAAATAAAATTCCCAAAGTAAAGCAATTACATACGGTTTCAAAAAAGGTAATGGGCAAATGGTACCGCATGTATACGGCTATCAAAATAGAAGAAAGTGGTAACGACGGACAGAATTCGTATTATGCGAGGGCCTATAATAATTTGGTGGGCATGCGGTATCCTAAAAAAAGGAAAACTACGGCGGTTCGAATGGGCAACGATTACTATGCCGTGTATGCCAATTGGTACGAGGGAATGATCGATTTTCGCTATTATATCGATTATATGGAGGGCTCTTTTGAGCGTAAATACAAGCGCCAACCGAAGAATGAAAAAGAATTCATCAATCACATCTACGGTTCCTACAATATATACTCTAAATGGAAGAACGATGTGTTTTGGATTCTAGATCGGCATCCGGTAATGAAGGATACTTTATAAAAAAGATACTAAATACAAAAGCCAAAGCAAAAGCGATGGCATTCATCATAAAAACATCTTCGTAGCTTCCGCCCCATTGGGCCACAATATATCCTGATAATAATCCACCGATTATAATCCCAATTTCCAAACTGATAAATAAGGTCGAAATAGATTTGCCGCGGTTTTCAGCACCGCCTAGATCGCCGGCCCATGCAAATAAACTTGGGGCGTTGAATCCTTGTCCGATCCCATATAAAACCGCACTTATATAAAAGAAATATGCACTCGGAGCAGCAATCAAAACCCACATCGCCAGTACTTGAACGCCCGTGCCAATAGCAGTAGACCAAGCACGGCCGAGCGAATCACTGATTTTTCCGCTGATCAGCCTGAAAAGCAAAGAAAAGGAGATATACCAAGTAAGATAGAGTCCTTTATTTGAAAAGCCCAATGAAACCGTGTAATCCGGCATGATGGTGAGCACCGAACCTAGAGGTACACATACTAATAGCATCAAGATTCCCGGTCTCCAGGTTGGAACATAAATCAGGCGATTCCATTTCAACTTCGGCTTGACTTTTACTTTTTCGGGGGAAAGGGTTTCGGGGAGGGTGTAAAAAATAACCAGGGCAATAATGGCAAATAAGGCACTCGAAAGAAACATCATATCGCGGCCGAAATGTAAGGCAATCAACGCCCCCAAGCCATAACCTAAACTGGTACCCGCGTTATTAAAAAGGCCTTGCCATCCCATAGCTCGACCTCGATGGGTAGCCGGAACAATATCAGCCGTATAGGCCGTAAAACCGGTGGGCGTAAATCCAGTGGAAAAGCCATGTACCACACGTACCAATAAAAAGCCCAATACCGTTCCTACCAGCGGATAGAAAATTCCCGCTACTATACAAAAGGCACAACCCACCATAAGGGTGGTTTTTCGGCCAATATTATCCGTTACCCAGCCGCTTAAAGGACGCGCAATTAAGGCACTCGCCGAAAATGCAGGAATGATCCATCCCAAATAGGCAGCACCCCCTAATTCGCGGAGCATATTGGGCAATTCAGGAATTACCAAGTTAAAAGAAAAGAAAAACAATAATGCCGCCACACATAAGCGGAAAAATTCAGGCGGATAAATCTTAGATTTCATTAAGGATATTTGGCCACCAAGGGCATCACACGGCCTTTGCCAAATGCTTTGGGACTCACACGAAGGATGGGAGGGGCTTGGTAGCGTTTGTATTCACTGCCGTTAACCAATTGCAATACCCGTTGAACCGTATGCATGTCATAGCCTTCCATTACGATTTCATCTGCGCCTTTAAATTCCTCTAAAAACAAGCGCAAAATTCCGTCTAAAATGGGATAAGCGGGCAAACTATCGGAATCCTTCTGCTCGGGTCGCAGTTCTGCACTAGGCTCTTTTTCAATGATATCATTCGGAATAATTTCACCGTTTCTGTTGATGTATTGGCACAAGGCATACACCTGAGTTTTGTATACATCGCCAATTACGGAAAGACTTCCACATAAATCACCATATAAAGTAGAATAGCCAACGGCCATTTCCGATTTATTACTCGTATTTAATAAAATATAGCCCAACTTATTACTCAATCCCATTAAAATCACGGCGCGAGATCGGGCCTGTAGATTTTCTTCAGCAATTCCTACAGGAAGGTCTTTAAAATAGGGCAATAAGGTGTTTTCATAGGCGTGATGCACTTCTTCTATGGGAATTTGGATGCATTCATTGCCTAAATTTTGGCTGAGCTCTTGGGCATGTGAAACCGAACCTTCAGAACTGTATCGGGAGGGCATCATAACCGCCAACACATTTTCAGCCCCTAAGGCATGTACGGCCAAGGTTTGCACCAAAGCACTGTCAACACCTCCTGAAGCACCGATTATCGCTTTTTTGAATCCCATTTTTTCGAAATAATCGCGGATTCCAAAAATCAATCCTTTGTACAATTGAGGTAAGGGATCCGAATCAAAAGAAACGGCATTTTCACCCGGTATGAATCCGTTTTCACCAAACTCTACCGTGCGAATACAACTTTCAAAATCGGGCAATTGCATCGCTATTTCACCATTGTTATTTACAGCCCGGCTGCTACCATCGAAAAGTAACTCGGTATGCACGCCCACCTGATTGACATATAAAACGGGCAAGTTAAATCGGTTTACCTGTCCGCTAAAAACACGGTTGCGGTGTGAATCTTTTCCTAAGTGAAAAGGCGAAGCCGAAGGATTGATGATTAAATCGGCACCGAGCTCTTTTAACGCCTCGCCTGGACTTTTGGTGTATTCGAAATTATTGTATAAATCCCAAAGGTCTTCGCAAATGGCGATGCCTATATTAATACCTTTGAAGGGAATTACTTGTTGCGATGTAGCGGGCTCGAAATAGCGCGATTCGCTAAAAACATCATAAGTAGGAAGCAGTGTTTTAGGTATAACCGTTTCAATACGCCCGTTTTGCATAAAGCAACATACATTCTGAAGCAAACGGCCTTTGCCAGGATTGCGCATCACGCCGCCTACGATAGCCGCAATACCTTGGCAACTTTGAGCTACCAATTCTAGGCTGTATTCGCATTTTTCCACGAAAGAAGGGTAGTCGAGCAAATCGTCGGGCATGTAACCCGAAACAGACATCTCTGGAAATACAACTAAATCAACGCCTTGATTTTTGGCGGTGAATAGGGTATCGGCAATTTTTGAGGTATTAGACTCAAAATCTCCGATTTTGAAATTCAGTTGGGCAATGGCTATTCGTAACATTCAGTTCGTTTGGGAATTAAAATAATATTCCCGCAGTAAGTGAAATGAAATTATGTCGGCCGCTGTAGGCGTCGTCTGATAAGAAATCGGTAAATCCATTGTCAAACTGTAACCCCGCAGTGAAACTTGCATTTCCAGAAATAGGGTACTCAATACCCGCTCCTAGAATTAACGACATACGGGCAGAAGCCATATTGTCTACAAATATAAACTGGGTGTTTTCTTCTTTTCCACCGTCGAACTCAAAACGGGTACTCTCGGTGCTGTTGGGATCGTGAGAGGTACTATTGGTTCCCTCGTAAACAGAAGTATTGTATTGATCAACTTTAGTGGAAAGCTTTCGAGAAATAGCAAAAGAAGGAGCCAATCCTACATTGATGTAATATTTCATTCCACCGGTTTCATTCGACTTCAATTTGATGTAAACCGGAATTTGAAGGTATTGAACCGCATAACGGAAATTGACATTTTGATATACTTGAGTGGTATCAGAAACAGAACGCTGCAATTTGCCGCCGTGTTTTAAAATTGCCGGTGCCGTAGAAATTAATAAATCGGCCCCAATAAGATAATTTTCAGAATTGGTAAAACGATAATCTCCTGTAAGTCCATAGGAAAATCCCAAGCCTACATCGTCGTTTTCCATGATATCTCCTTCGGTGATTTTTAACCAGGAGAAATTTGGACTAATTTTGAAACCGAAATTGATGCGGTCGGTAACATCTTGTGCGGTTAATGCGGAGCTCGAAAGCAAAAGCGCAATGGCCATAAGGTGAGTGCTGAACTTCTTCATGTTTCGTTATACCTTTATATATATGCAAAAAAACAACTTTTTTAACAAATCCCGTTTTTTCGCCGTCGGAGTAGTCCTGCTGTTGTTAACATCTTGCCGAAACCTCAACATAAAATCGGCTGATATTCAGCACAGAGATTTTACTGTCGAACTAGAAAAACTCACTCAAAAAAGGGTAGAAGTTTCTGATTTAAAAAGACTTAGAGAGGAATATGGGCGCTTTTTCGATGTGTGGTTTTCTGAAATAATGGACTATTCTAAGTATAGAGGATTTTCAGATGCGGAATTGACCCAAGTTTTCGGCCAATGGCTGCAAGTCAATAAGCCGGTATTTCAAATTTTAAAATCACACTATCAAAAAGAAACCGCATGGCAGTCGGATTTGAACCAGCAATGGGGACATTTACAAACGCTCTTACCTCAGACGCCAACCCCCGAATTGGTCAGTTATTTTTCGCAATTTAGTAATTACAATACCTTTGTTGATACTACCGAAAAAGGCAAGGTATTATTAGGATTCTCCAAAGAAATGTTTCTGAACGATACGTTTCCGCTTTATGCCATGTTGGAAGTTCCCAGTTTTTACAACCGCTATAACAGTCCGGCTCAAATTCCCACTATGCTCATATGGAACTATTTAAAAAGCACCTACGAATCCAAACATAAAATCAAAAACATGCTCGATCAGGCTATCTTCGAAGGCAAAGTTTGGAGTGTTTTGATGGAAATTTCCCAAGCCAATAATCCCTACGAAATGTTGGGGTATTCCGAAGAGGAATGGGCTATGCTAGAGCGCGATCAAGGACAAATGTGGCGTTTATATTTGGAACAAAAAGCCTTGTATTCTAACGATTTTAATGTGTACCGACGCTATTTTGTATACGGTGATAAAACCTTCGGTCCGGGTATTCCCCCAGAATGTCCGCCGCTAATTGGAAGTTTCACCGGATATAAAATTGTGCAGCGCTACATGCAAGAAATGGATATAAGTTGGCAAGATTTATTTGAAGAGCACGATGCTCAGAAAATATTGCGACTTTCGGGATATAATCCGGTTAAATAAGGTTAATTTTTCGGGGGAAATCACCGAATATCTTAACCTTTATAAACAACGATAATCGCCGAAACACCCAACAAGTAAAATCAAATAGCAATTACCCTTAAAGCAATAAAAATGAATCACGAATTAAAAGCATATTTAGACGAACGATTGAAGAACAACCATTTCATACACCACATGGGTTTGGTATTGGATGAGGTAGATACAGGCGAAGCTCGCATGTCTATTACCATCGAATCGCACCACTTGCAGCAAAACGGTTTCATGCATGGGGGCGTAACGGCTACTTTATTGGATGTAGTTACCGGTATAGCTGCCTATACAGCAGTGCCCAAAGAAAAAAATGTGGTAACGGCAGATTTAAAAGTGAGTTATTTAAATCCCAGTACCTCTAAAAAAGTGTTTGCCATCGGTCGGATTAAAAAAGCGGGAAAATTTTTGATTTTTTGTGAAGGGGAAGTTTACGACGATCGCGGAGATCAGGAGCCACTTCTAGTTGCCACATGTTCTTCCATTATGGCCGCAGTTGACATACCCGTAGTTAATAATAAAGGATGAAATACAGAGAAACCTTATACGCCAACTACCACACCACCCAAAGTGGAAGGGCTGCATTAACAGATGCGAAATCGTTGTTCGAACGCGAAAAATGGAGGTTTGAAAAAGAAATTCTTCCGCTCATAAATTTGCCTAAATCGGCACGCATTTTAGATATCGGTTGTGGCAGTGGAAGTTTCCTGAAGGCACTTTCTGAACATGGGTATACGGAAATTACCGGTATCGATTTAAGTGAAGAACAAGTAAAATTGGCACATCAGTTGGGCGTTACTCAAGTGCAACAAGGTGATTTGGTGGAGTTTTTAAATGCAGCCGACCATAAGTTCGATTTGATTTCGGGAATGGATATTATTGAGCATTTTACTAAAAATGAGCTGGTAGATTTATTGCACTTGATTCAAAATCATTTAAATCCAGGTGGACTTGCGATTTTTCGCACCCCTAATTTAGACGCGCCTTTGGCCACGGTTTATGCCAATGGCGACTTTACCCATGAGAACTATATGAATGCCTCATCGGCACAGCAAGTTATGATGGCTTGTGGTTTTGAAAAGGTCCAGGTATTTGAATCGAATATGCAAATACCCAATGCGCTGAAAGAAATTATTAGAAAAGTGGTGTTTTCCTTGTTGAAATTCCGATTTAAATTAACCCTTTTCGCTACCGGTAGAAGCACCCAAAATGTTTTGATAAGTCCCAATATGGTAATAATTGCAAAAAATCATGGATAAAAGAATTGCATTAATCACAGGAGCGACTTCTGGAATCGGTGCTGCATGTGCCCAGCGCTTTTACGATGAAGGCTACGATATCATTATCACAGGCCGCCGTCAAGAACGCTTGGATGCCATGGCTGCAACGCTTGATTCAGAGCGCGTGTATCGCTTGTGCTTCGATGTGCGCAATCGCAATCAAGTAGTTAACGCTTTGAATGAGCTTCCCCCGGAATGGAAAAAAATAGACGTTTTAGTCAATAATGCAGGTTTGGCATTGGGATTGTCGACGTTCTTCAACGGAAATATAGACCATTGGGATACCATGATGGACACCAATGTGAAAGGATTATTATACGTTTCTCGAGCCGTTTCGCAGGGAATGATTGAGCGAAAATCAGGTCATATTATCAATATAGGCTCCATTGCCGGTAAGGAAGTTTACATGAACGGCAATGTTTATTGCGCGAGCAAGCATGCGGTTGATGCCCTGAGTAAAGCCATGCGTATTGAATTGGCTGAATTCGGCATTCGCGTGGGTGCGGTGCATCCGGGTGCGGTTGAAACCGAGTTCAGTGAGGTGCGTTTTGAAGGCGATACCAATAAAGCAGCTCAAGTGTATAAAGGGTTCGAAAACCTGGTGGCCGAAGATGTTGCCGACGCCGTATTTTACATGGCCAGCCGGAAGCCTCATGTAAACATCAACGACTTAATAATCATGCCGCAAGCCCAGCCCGTGGCATCTATCATTCATCGAAAATAATCGTTTATGAGTAATAAAAACAAGGGTAAACAAGGTGTTGTTTACAGTACAAATCCCGATTTTAACTACGAAACTGACGCCCAAGAAGATTTCGAAACTTTGCCCCCCGCGCAACAAAAATTATACGTTCGGAGGGAGGTGCGCAGCGGAAAACCCACCACAGTAATCAAAGAATTCATCGGTTCGAAAGACGATTTGAAAGATTTAGAAAAGCAAATCAAACAGTATTGTGGGGTGGGAGGAAGTTCGAAAGACGGCGAAATCCTGATTCAAGGCGAGCATTTGGATAAAATAAAGGAATTTTTGCACAAAAAAGGATACAAAACAAAAGGGTAAAACCGGATGTTAGTACTAGATGAAACGGTATTTACTCTGGCTGTTGCTGCCCTTTTCCTGCGCAGGTAGTTTAAAAGAAGACATCAAACCCACTATAATGACACAAGAAATACAGACTTCAGAATTGGATAGCATCGTGCTTGGTGGCGGATGCTTTTGGTGTTTAGATGCGGTATACCGCAATATGGAAGGCATCGAAAAAATCGAATGCGGATATTCCAACGGCTTGGTTAAAAAACCAACCTATAAAGAGGTTTGCACCGGTCGCACGCAATGTGTAGAAGTGGTGAAATTATATTTCGACACCCAAAAAACCAACCTAGAAGAAATACTCACCGTTTTTTGGCGCATCCACGATCCCACAACCCTGAACCGACAAGGAAACGACATCGGCACTCAATACCGCAGCGGTATTTATTTCTCGGGGGAAGCCCAAGAACGCCTGGCCCGCAAAAGTTTAGAAGCGGCTTCGGAGTCAGGACTCTGGGACGATCCGATCGTAACCGAGATCGTTCCTATTAAGGATTATTCCACCGCGGAAGATTACCATCAAAACTATTACGAAGGCAATAAATCACAGCCCTATTGCGTATTTGTGGTAGGTGAGAAGGTCGAAAAATTCAAAAAGCTGTTTAAAGATAAGTTAAAAAATTAACGAGGTCGATGCAGGTGTGCGTTCAATAAAGCCACACCCGTACCCACGGTCCATCCGATAATCACGTCGGAAGGATAGTGTTTTCCTGCACCAATACGAAGTATGCCGGTAACCAAACTAATGCCGGCTGCGGACCATCCGATGATCTTGGCATGTTTGGGAGCGTTGGGTACGTTATAGGCATACCACAAGCTACTGGCTGCCGCCGATGCCGTTAACGAACTATGTCCGCTAAAAAAGGAATGAAAATCGTCGTTGGCATTCCATTGGCTCGGTCGTTCTCTTCCCACCAATATTTTCACCGTTTGGGTCAGATTGGCAGTAAGAAGCGTGTTTTGAAGCAGTAAATTGGCATATCGCCAATCGATAGATTGAGATTCTGGATTTAGGGTAGCCAAACCACTTACTACCGCACAGGTCCAAAAACCAATGTCAGAAGCCAATTTTATTTGGGGCTTATTGTTGGTTTGATGAAATTTATCGAGTCCCGTAATTTCAAATTTCGGCGTCTGTCTTGGGGCTTGTTGACTGAGGTAATAATTGGTTAATCCCCAGGCTACATTTCCGGTGTAAATGCCAATTTCACGACTGTTTGAAACGTGTACAGACTGTGCATTCAAGGCAATTGACATGAATAAAAGCGCAGTTAGTGTCGATTTGACACTAAAAATTATGCATTTAATTGTAGTTTTTAACTCGTTGTTTTTCAATTGTTTTGATGGGTTTTTAGAGGCTGTTTTTAATGTTTACTTATTGTGCGAAACTCGTAATTAAATTGTTGTGGATTTGTTGGGTAAAGATACGAATGGGTAGTAAATTTGTACAACAAAAATAATCCGATTTATCTATGATGACTAATGAAGAGCTGTTATCAGCCATTCGCAATCACGCCAACCAAGTTTTCGAAAATTTAACAACCGAGGAATTGGTTCAAAAAGCGCTTGAGAGAAATGAAGGTACCCTTACCGATATGGGAGCTTTGGCTGCCGATACAGGTGAATTTACGGGAAGAAGTCCGAAAGACAAATTTATGGTTCGCGATGCCAAAACTGCCGATACGGTATGGTGGGGAACTGTTAACCAGCCAATCGAGCCCGAACAGTTTAACGCATTATTGGATCGTGTAGTAAATCATTTACAAGCAAAAGACATTTTTGTACGCCACGCCTATGCAGGTGCAGATCCTGAATACCGTGTAAATATTCAAGTAGTTACCGAAAGTGCTTACCAGAATTTATTCGCGAAGCATTTATTTTTACGTCCTTCTCAAGAAGAAGCCGCACAACAAGAATCCGAATGGTTGATTTTAGCGGCACCTTCTTTTAAAGCCGATGGCGCCAAAGACGGGGTGCGTCAACACAACTTTACCATTGTAGACATGACCCGAAAAATCATCCTTATTGGCGGCAGCGGGTATACCGGTGAAATCAAAAAAGGAATTTTTGGTGTGATGAACTACATTCTACCACAGGAAAGAAATGTATTGAGCATGCACTGTTCTGCCAATATTGGAGAACAAGGCGATACGGCCATTTTCTTTGGTTTGAGCGGTACCGGTAAAACAACTTTAAGTGCCGATCCCAAACGCAAATTAATTGGAGACGACGAACACGGTTGGTCTGAAAATACCGTTTTCAATTTTGAAGGCGGTTGCTATGCCAAATGCGTGAACCTTACCGAAGAAAAAGAACCTCAAATTTGGAATGCTATCAAACACGGTGCCTTAGTTGAAAATGTGCGCTATTTTGAAGGAAGCAATAAAGTTGATTTCGATAATATTTCTGTTACTGAAAATACCCGCGTTGCATATCCTATTGAGTACATCGACAATATTGCCGTTCCCTCCATTGGAGATGCGCCTAAGAATATATTCTTCCTTACCGCAGATGCCTTCGGGGTGCTTCCTCCTATTTCTAAACTAACACCAAGTCAAGCCATGTACCATTTTATCAGCGGTTATACCGCGAAAGTGGCGGGTACAGAAGCCGGTGTTACCGAGCCTCAGGCTACATTCTCGGCGTGTTTCGGACAAGCTTTCTTGCCTTTACATCCTGCTAAATACGCAGAAATGTTAGGTAAAAAATTAACCGAAAATCCAGAAGTGAATGTGTGGTTAATCAATACAGGTTGGACTGGTGGACCTTATGGAGTAGGTTCCAGAATGAAACTTTCGTATACGCGTGCTATGATTACCGCCGCTTTGGAAGGTAAATTAAACGGCGAATTCACCGAACATCCTGTTTTCGGTGTTTTAATGCCCAATGAATGTGAAAATGTGCCCGCCGAGTTATTGCACCCTCGCAATACTTGGACCGATAAGTCTGCCTACGACGCTCAATGTCAGAAACTTGCGAAATTGTTCAACGACAATTTTGTCAAATTTGCTGACGGTTCGAGCGACGCTATTAAATCGGCAGCTCCTAAACTAGCAGAGATCGGTTAATAACCGGTTTTGATTGAACCAAAAAAGCCACCGTTTTGCGGTGGCTTTTTTTATCTTTGCGCTTAATTATGAGCCGCAGTTCCCACGAAATAAAAAAATCATTCCTCGACTTCTTCGAATCTAAAGGTCATCAATGCGTTCCCTCAGCCCCCATAGTGGTGAAAGGCGATCCTACCTTGATGTTTACCAATGCCGGAATGAATCAATTCAAAGATTTTTTCTTGGGAAATGCAAAAGCTACCCATACCCGCGTTGCCAATAGCCAAAAATGCTTGCGCGTAAGTGGAAAACACAACGATTTGGAAGAAGTAGGTCACGACCACTACCACCATACGATGTTTGAAATGTTGGGAAATTGGAGCTTTGGCGACTACTTCAAAAAAGAATCTCTTACCTGGGCTTGGGAACTGTTAACCGAAGTGTACCAACTTCCCAAAGACCGTTTGTACGTGAGTGTTTTCGAAGGCGATCCTAAAGAAGGACTAGCCTTCGACCAAGAGGCCTATGATATTTGGGCGTCGATGGTGCCCGAAGCGCACATCGTAAGAGGAAATAAAAAAGATAATTTTTGGGAAATGGGCGATACCGGTCCATGCGGACCTTGCTCAGAAATTCATTACGATATGCGTTCCGATGAAGAACGCGCCAAGCAAGAAGGTGCTATTTTAGTAAATGCCGATCATCCCGAAGTAATCGAAATTTGGAATAATGTATTCATGGAATTCAACCGTTTGGCAGATGGTTCTCTGCAACCTTTACCCGCCAAACACGTGGATACAGGTATGGGCTTCGAAAGACTGGTTCGGGTAATCCAACAGAAAAAATCGAACTACGATACCGATATTTTCAGTTATATCATTGAAAAAACGGCTGAATTGTCTCAAGTACCATACGGTCACGCCGAAAAATCAGATATCGCCCATCGCGTAATCGCCGATCACATTCGCGCGGTCGTGATGATTATTGCCGATGGACAGTTGCCCTCCAATACAGGGGCGGGTTATGTGGCACGCCGTATTTTACGTCGCGCCGTGCGTTATGGATACAGTTATTTGAATTTAAACAAGCCTTTTCTTTCGGAGTTAGTTCCAGCAATTGCGCATTTTTTCAAAGATTCATTCACCGAAATTGAACAACAAGAAGCCTTTATTCAGAAGGTAATTAGAGAAGAGGAATTGTCGTTTTTCAGAACCTTAAGCCTTGGAATGGGCCGATTGAATGACTTTTTCGATCAAAATGAAGGACATTCGATTTCTGGGGAAATGGCGTTCGAATTATACGATACCTTCGGATTTCCTATCGATTTAACCGAATTGATAGCCCGCGAAAAAGGCGTACAAATTGATTTAGACGGTTTCCAATTGGCGTTACAAGAACAAAAGAACCGCTCCAAAGCCGATGCTAAAAAAGACACGGGCGACTGGAACGTCATTTTGGCCGAATCGCAAGAGGCGTTCTGTGGTTACGATACCTTGAGTGTGCAAACCCGTATTTCGCGTTTCCGCCAAGTAGAACAAAAAGGCAAAACGTATACACAGTTGGTGCT
>CBFHXF010000023.1:0-29934 GCA_965659745.1 Bacteroidia bacterium | reverse complement strand
CGGTGTAAATTTGATCAATGGGCGCAATAAACACCCAACCAGAAATGGACCCTGTGGTATAACCCGTTCTACTGACAGTGATATTTCCAGATTCTGCACCAGTCGGAACAGTAGCTGAAATTGAACTGTTACTTATTGAAACGATGGTGCCCGTAACGCCTCCGAATTTCACGGTTACATCACTTGCGCCGGTTCCGAAATTAGCTCCAATGATGGTTACATCTTTGCCAGGAACTTGACTCGTGGGTGAAAAACTTCCTATAGTGATGGCTGTTTGTCCAAAAGCAAACGCATGTGAAAAAATCAACAGGATTAAGATAGTATTTCGACAGCGCGTGGATTTAAGATTGTACATGATTCAAGAAGTAGAAATGGACCCACGCAAAAATAGGTAATGTAAAAAATGATAAAGAACAAATGGGCTATTTTTTAGCCAAAAACACAAAATGTTACATCTTTACCGCCCTAAAAGTATCTCATCTACCTTGGTGAGCATCAAAATATCTATAGAATTCTGAAACTCAGGGTCTACATTAATGCCAATGCATTTTGCGTTTTGATCGATGTAGCGCTTGAATAACATCGGGGTTTTGGCGCCGTTGGGCTCGATGCATTCGATGATTTTATCCATGCGTTTGATGTCTTCCGATTTTGATAAAGATACCCAGCGACTAATTAATGGATTTCGCCGCATACGTAAGGCATGGAAGGGTACAAAATATTTTCTATTTTCTACATCAGAAAAATGCTTCCACAAAAATTCGGTAATCAATAACTTTGAATAATTATGGTAGGTATTGGGTAAGCTTGTTTGTCCGATTAAATACGAAATATCTGGTCGCATTTTTAATACTTCCATAATGCCATTCCAAAGTAAAAATAAGGGGAATGGTTTTTGCTGATAGCTAGGAATTACGAATGCGCGACCCATTAACATCGCCTGTTTTAAGATACTCTCCGTATGTTCGTTCTTATGGTAAAAATCATATAATAAAGAGCGATACCCAGGTCGTTTGTGAAGGTCGGGACCCATTCCCAATCGATAGGCGCCTGCGATGCAGTGGGCCTCTGAATCCCACAATATGAGGTGGTAAAAATCCAAATCAAAATCATCTAAATCGCGCTCTTTGCCGCTGCCTTCCCCTACTTCGCGAAAGGTAATTTCTCGAAGGCGACCGATTTCTTTCAATAGATTGGGACTTTGACCAGGGGCACTTAGGAATACTTGGTTTTGGCCTTTTATTGCCAATGGTGAGCCCAGCCGTGCTATTTCTTCCCCCAATAAATAGGGGTTTATAGCAGGCGCTATTGTTTTTAATCGGTTGGGCTTGATGGCCGGTATTACCTGGGGAATATCAAAATTATGTGACCGTTTGCTCATCAAACGGATCTTCAATTCTAGGTCTAAAAGGCTGTGTTCGTCTGAAGCCTTGAAGGGCTTGCCTAGAACCGATTCGATTGGGCGGAAGCGGCGTTTTAAGCTTTCCCGTGGTATGAGGGTTTGCTTGAGTTTCGGGTGGATTTTGCTTAGTTGATAGAATAGGGGACTGTTTTTGCCTCGGATAGCCCAAGGCAAGATGAAACCGTTGTGCTTTTGGATGATTTTTCTTGCGGTTGGATGCCAGAATGAGTCCTTATCGCTTTTGTACATACGCTTATTTAACATCACCTCGGAATGCGAAAACAATACCAAACAATGTCCATCTTCGAGCCATTGAAGCGCCTTTTTAAGAGCCACTGCGTTTTTTGCCACGGTCGATTCCAGGTTTTCATGGTGCACCCCTATGGTATAATCGTTAAGTGCAGCCACATTATAGGTGTCTACGTCGATTATTAATTTTACATCAGGCCTTCTTCTTAATAATGTATCTAAAATTAACAAACCATCGGCAATGCCGGTGGGATGGTTTGCCAATACTAAAAGCGATTTCTCGGTGGGAATTTTATCGAATTGTTGCGTAGAAATTTTATGCTTAACGTGCGAATAGGCTTTGTACGTAGATAGAAAACTTTGAATATCTGAATCTTCCCATGAAGCATAGAGTTTCTGCGCTCTATGTTTGCCCATTATACGCTGGAATAAATTTTCAGAAGCCCTTTGAAGAGGTACCAATGCCAAGCGTCTGCGGTCTGACTTTACTCTATTTATTTGCAATGGGTTCATACGTGTTAATTCGATTTAGTGATACAGGATTTATGTAAAGTTAACCCAAAGTTAAAGTCGGAATATTACGAATTTGTTTCTTTAATGTAATTTTAAACGAAACAATCAAAAACCTCGGTAAATTGTTACTACTTAGATGTTGGAAGCGTTTCAAGTAGTTTGGTTCAAAAGAGACTTACGGATTACCGATCACGAGGCTCTTTTTCAGGCTTCCCAATCGCAATTGCCAACGGTTTTTCTTTACCTGCACGAGCCCGATGTTTTTCAATCGGTACACTACAGCGCGCGACATGAAAGGTTCATTTGGGATTCCGTACAGGAGCTTAAATTGCATTTCGAGGCGCGGAAACTTGCCTTTTTAGCATTAGAAATGAGTGCCGTTTCGTGCTTTGAATTATTGATATCAATGGGTTTACAATGCGTTCACAGCATTGAAGAAGTGGGACTCGAAATTACCTATGCCCGGGATCGAAAACTAAAATCCATTTTCCAAAAATCGGGCGTTCTATGGACCGAATATCCGTATTCTGGAATTCGACGCGGACTCAAAACCCGAAAAGATTTTAATGTACATTGGTACGATTATATGTCCAATCAAATCCCAATAATTTCTTGGGAAGCCTTCCGAACGCCTGAGTCGGTTTTTGCCAATTTGCCTAACGGCTTGGTTCCGATGTCCGAAAAAATGACTGTGCCCGGGATTGTGCAACAAGGCGGACCGTCAAAGGCATGGTTATACTTGAGGAGTTTTACGCAAACCCGTGTAGCGCTGTACATGCAACATATATCAAAGCCCGAACAGTCTCGAAAAAGTTGCAGTCGCCTGAGTCCGTATTTGGCCTGGGGGAATATAAGTTTAAGGCAAGTTTTTCAGTATCAGTATATAGCGGGGCAAACATCCAATCACAAACGTAATATGCGACAGTTTGCTTCTCGGTTGCGATGGCGCGAACATTTTATGCAAAAATTCGAGAGCGAATGCGAAATGGAATTTGTGAGTGTGAATCGAGGTTATGAGGCGCTCAGTTATGATGAAGAATGGGCCCATTACGAGCGTTGGAAACAAGGTCAAACCGGATTTCCTTTAGTAGATGCGTGCATGCGCTGTTTGATAGAAACGGGTTATATTAATTTTCGCATGCGGGCTATGTTGGTGAGTTTTTTATGTCACCACATGAACCAAAGTTGGGAGCGTGCTGCTAATTATTTGTCGGGATTATTTCTGGATTTCGAACCTGGGATCCATTTCCCTCAAATACAAATGCAGGCCGGCATTACGGGTATTAATACGGTGCGGATTTACAACCCTACCAAACAAGCGCAAGATCAAGATCCAAACGGCGACTTTATCCGCAAATGGTGTCCGGAACTCCGAAACGTGGAAGCGCCCTTTATTCATGAACCTTGGAAATTAACCCAAATGGAACAAGAGTTAAAAGGGGTGAAGTTGGGTATAGACTATCCTTTGCCCTTCTTAGACTTGAAGGTTTCCCACAAAGAAGCGAGAGAACGGCTCTACGGGTTGCGAAAATCGCCAAAAATAAAAAAAGAATCTTTGCGAATATTGCAAAAACATACGCTCGAAAAAAGGAATCCGTAGCGTTTAGGTTGTTAATCGTAAATGTTTTTGGTTAATTTGCACTTACATTTATTCCATATGAAAAAATCAATACTGTTTTTTGTTTCATTCATTATTTGCGGTCAAATATTTTCTCAATCTGCCCGTGAAGTAGCGGTTGAATTACGTGCCACTTTAACTCAAGATAATTACATGCAAATTTCTTGGTTGCAACAGAGTGGTTCAACCCGCTACCAAGTATATACCAAAAACGCGAATGGTACGTCTTGGGATCGTATCGCAGACTTAAGTGGGAGCGATACACTTTTTGTGGATTCATCTTATATCAAGGGAACACGAAAAGAATATCGCGTGGCCCGCACCTCTTCAAATTATACCGGGTTTGATGGGAATGGGTATATGGTGGCTGGATTTGACGTGCCGGCTGCGAAAAAATTAGGTAGGGCTTTAGTGCTGATAGAAGACATTTACCAAACTACGGCGGTTGATTTAGTGGCTCAATACCTCGGTCAAATAAAGAATGAAGGCTACCAGGTTGATACCCATTATGTAAACAAAAACGATAAGGTCGCTGACGTAAAAGATTGGATATTCAAGCAATGGAATA
Source organism: Bacteroidia bacterium (assembly GCA_965659745.1). Lineage (GTDB taxonomy): Bacteria > Bacteroidota > Bacteroidia > NS11-12g > UBA955 > VMCP01. Next base: position 25,584 of record CBFHXF010000023.1, on the reverse strand, counting down.
ACGATAAAAATACGTTTACAACGGTTTTGCTTTTAGGTCGCATTCCAGTTCCTTATTCAGGGAATTATCGTCCGGATGGACATACCGACCATACGGGCGCATGGCCTGCAGATCTTTATTATGGGGCTTTTGATATTTCATGGTCAGACAATTCCGTTAGCAATACGAGTGCAACTTTCAGTCGGAATCACAATAAGCCTGGCGATGGTAAATTCGATTTAAGCCGGTATAATACTACTTCTAAATCACTGACCGAATATGTAAATATTCCGGTAGGTCGGGTAGATCTTACCAATATGCCTTCTTTTGGAAATGATACTAATTTATTGAAGAGGTATCTTCTTAAATCTTTAGCATTCCGCACGGGAGCGCACAAAGCACGATTGAAGTCGTTGGTAGACGATAACTTCGGGTATTTTGGAAGCGAGGCTTTCGCATCGGGTGGTTTTAGAAATGGATCGGTTTTTTCAGCTTGGGATATTTCTACGGGTGATTATCGGAACGAAATGAGCAAGGGTTCGTTTTTGTTGAGTTACGGATGCGGCGCGGGTAGTTATACTTCTTGTGCGGGTGTGAGTACCTCCAATGATTTTGTAAACGATAGTTTGCTGAATCCATTTACGTTGACATTCGGCAGTTACTTCGGAGATTGGGACAATGCCAACAACTTCTTAAGGGCGCCTTTGGCATCTAGGGGTTGGGGATTGGCATCGGTTTGGTCGGGTAGGCCTTATTGGATGATGCACGCCTGCGCTCATGGTGCGCCTCTAGCCGAAGCCACTATAAATACCTATAACACTTGGAATGTGTACAATGCCGCGGGTTTTCAAGCGGGTGTGCACGTTGCTCTTATGGGGGATCCTACTTTACGTATGTTTGCCGTAGATAATGTGCACGATTTAAATGTAGAAGCCCACTGCGATGCACGTATTACTTTAGAATGGGGTAAAATTCAAGACTTAGCAGATTCTGTGATCATAGAGCGATGGGAAGGTTCGGACTGGAAAAGTAATGGAGTTTATAAAGGAACCGATACGGCTGCAAATTTCTATTTAGGAACCGGAAAGCATACGCTTTCGATTCGATTCTTGAAATTGATGAAATCGGCATCAGGTACTTGGTGGCAATATGGAGCGCGTAGGATAGAAGACGTTACGGTTGATACGATTCCTGCGGGCAAAATCATTGGGAACATTTCCAATGCCTATTGCTTTGATTCGACTTATATTTTTGTAAATGACGGCAATTTCGACAGTCGGGTTTTTTCTAGCTGGACGTGGAACGGCGTTAATACAACTTCCCCCAAGGGAGATACCCTTCGCATTGAAAAACTTTCAAAAGGAGGTGCATTATTTATTACCCGGTTTTCTCCCGGCGGTTGTATATACGTAGATTCCGTAAACATCCAGATTCAAAAAATGGATTGGCCGCTTGAAACCCAAATAAAATCGCATTATTGCTTAGAAACCGATTATGTGTTTAATGATGTAACGGCTTCTGATAGCAGTATTTATAATTATTGGACGTGGAATGGAATTACGCAAAAAAGAAATCAAGGAGATACGATTGGCCTCCGTTACAACCAAGCGGGCACGGCGGTTTTATATGTAAAACGCGAATCGAGGTATGGTTGTGTGTATAGCGATTCTTGGACTTTAGCGTTCAGTAATCCTATCAAACCGGTAATCGTAGAGGTAGAAAATCCGGGTAGAATTGGTGATACCATCAAGCTTAAGGCTGGAAACGTACACTATTTATACCGATGGAATGATAACAATCCGGATATAGATTCCACCTTCGTTTTTGTGGCAAATGCTGAAAAAGACACGGTTCGCCTACAGGGGTACGATTCTATGGGTTGCATGTCCGAAATAACCAAACAGGATTTTGTATTTGTGGTAAACCAAAAAACATCAATGCGTGCCAATGATATTGTAGCATATCCCAATCCTATGGGTAACAAATTATGGATTTCCCTACCTAAGGGCGAGGGTATTTGGCAAATAAATGTTACGAATATCAATGGTGCCAACTGTTTACATGCCCAAGCTCAGGGAGGTTTAAATACCTTGAATGTGGAGCCGCTTCCCAATGGGGTGTATTTAATTTCTATAAAAGAAGTGTCTTCAGGAGCGCATACGGTTCTACGAATCATTAAATGAGCTAAATAATGAAATACGTCCTTAAAACTTTATTTCTTTTTTTCTTATTAGTTTCTAAAGATGCCACAGCTCAAAAGCGGGTACAGAATGCCTTGGCATTTGATGGAATAGACGATGTCGTGCGGGGCCAATCGAATAGCAGTACCAATTTAAACGGTTCGGCATTCACGGTGGAAGCCTGGGTCAAGCCGGTAAACTTCCAATATGAGCCGTATTCCGGCATAATAGTATCGCGGCATAATGAATCGAATAACAGGGGATTTGCACTAGCGGCAGGAGGTACAGGGCAGGTGTATTTTGGGATTTTTGACGATTCGAGTGCGGAGATAACCACCGCGAGTAATACCTTAGCTAAGAATACATGGACGCATATTGCGGCTAGCTTTGATCGATATGTGCTGCGTGTGTATATTAATGGTTCATTGGTCGATTCCTTAATCGATTCTACTGCAGTGGGGAATCCGGGTTCGATTCCATTAACTGTGGGAAACAGTCATTCATTGGGAAAACCCTGGTGGGGTGATATCGACGAGGTCAGGTTATGGTCACGGGCCATTTCGGGCAATGAAATTGCCGCTAATTACAAACGGGCCTATTGTGGTTATTCCTCTGATTTACGTGCCTATTATAAATTTAATAAAGGCAGAGCGGGTTCGCGCAACACCATATACTTTAGAATTCCAGATTGGTCGTCCTATAATAATGAAGGAATACTCTATAATTTTCGATTAGATGGTGCTACTTCTAATTATGTATCGGGATATGCGCCGTTGCAAGATGCCTTGAAATCAGTAGATACCGTTATTGCTTGTGATCAATTCCGATCTCCATCCTTAAATAATACGTGGTTTCAATCGGGAGTTTATGTAGATACGGTGTATTCAGTGAGCGGCTGTGATTCTGCTTTGCAAATATATCTTACCATCAATAAATCTACCCGAGATACGCTTAATATTAGGGCATGCCGCTCGTATACCTTCCCCAGTGGAAATCAAACGACTCAGATTTCAGGTGTTTTTAACGACCGTATACCCAATTCTGTAGGGTGCGATTCACTTCTGACGTTAATGGTTCGCATAGGTCCGGATTCAACCTTTTTCGACACCACGGTTTGTAGTGCGTTTGTTTTGCCTTATTCCAAGAGAAGTACAAAACAATCTGGAATTTATACAGACACGATTACTAATTATTTAGGTTGCGACAGTATTTTGTTTTTTAACGTAAGGGTTATACCATCTTCTTATACCATGCGTGAATTGCAAATTTGCGATTCCGTGCGCTTAGAGGGAAGTAACCGTTGGGTGTTTTCAGCAGGTATTTACGAAGATACATTAATCAATTATTTGGGCTGCGACAGTGTGATTCAATACGAGGTAAAATCATTGGTTACGCGTGCGTTTTATCAAGATTATGCCTGTGGGCAATACGAAAGTCCCTCAAAAAAATACATTTGGACGCAGTCGGGAATATACTTCGATACGCTGGTCAACAGCCGGGGGTGCGACTCTATTTTCCAAGTTACCCTAGAGGTAAGTCCGGTTAGCGATACGGTACTCAAAGTGCAGGCATGTCGCAGGTATCGAGTTCCGTCCAGGCGTTATTTTATTTATGAATCGGGAACCTATTTTGATACCATAATGAATGCCTACGGTTGTGACAGCGTCATCCAAATTGAAGCACAAATAACCCATTTTGATAATGCTTTAATAACCATTTCGGATACCCTAAGGGCAAAAGAAGGGTATGCGAGTTATCAGTGGTTGCGTTGCGATAAATCGTTCGAAATAGTGCCTAATGAAGCGCAATTTGAATTGGTGGTAAATGAACCGGGCGATTATGCCGTGCGAATGGAAGAAAATGGCTGTGCAGACACGAGTGAATGTGTGAACGTGACTCAGAATGGCACTTCAATATTTCAAAATGTTAAATTCAACGTGTATCCCAATCCAAGTGGTGGCCGTTTGTTTATCGAAGGGGAGAACTTAGATGCCAGCTATGTAGAAGTTCGAGATTTGAATAGCCGAATCATCCAAGTGGTGAGTTTTATGAATGGCTATGAAGGCAAGCAATTTATCGATATAGATCAGAAGGGTTGGTTTTATTTGATTCTCATCAAAGACCAATATCGAGAGGTCGTTCCCGTATTGATAGAGTGAGAGGACTAATTTGAACGATTGATTAATCTTTGGTTCCCGAATTCAAACCCTGCAGATAATCTTCAACCAATACATCTTTCGGTATCTTGAGTTTTTTGCGGATGCGGTAGCGTACATTATTAATATATACGGGACTTAATTCCATAAAAGTACCTATTTCTTTGGTACGCATGCCGCGCATTATATATTGGGCAACGCGGAGCTCGGTCTTATTCAGGATTTCTAATTCTTTGTGTTCGAGGATCGGTTGATTGGCAGATTCTTCTTCCCGTATGTGTTGTCGTTCTGTTACCTTCCCCAAAATGCTAAAATCTCTTTTCAGCGCTTGTAGTCGTTTTTTAACTTCCGCACTTTCGCTGAAGTTGCTAATGGTTTGAATTTCTTCAAGCCACACATGCGCTTTTTGAACTATGGATTCGGAGTAAGATATTAATGTGGATTGGGAATCGATTAATTCTTGCGACAGCCGTTGTTCGAGTTCTTTTTTGTGGTTTGCTCTTCGTTGTTGAACAATAATTATGGAAAGCAAAGCCAAAATCAAAAGAGAAATCCCTCCAGCCACGATTCGTTCAAATTCCATCCTTTGTACTGAGGATTGTAATTCTGCGCGTTCATATTCTAATTTCAAGGCCCTTAAATTGGCCGATAAATCCTGAATTAATAGCGAATCTAAATTTTCTAATCGCTCTCGTCTGATTATTTCATAACGTTCCCAATACTGTACGTCTTTGTTGGCAAAAGCGAGGAACAAGGATACTTGTTCTCGTATTTCTAATATAGAAGGTTTCTGATTTTCTATATCGTTAATATAAGTTGCGGGTAATTGAGCGATGTAGGGGTGATAGGTATTCCAAATAGGCAAAATTTCGGATAGATTACCTTCGCTAACATGATGGATTTCTGGATATTTTTGAGCAAATAGCTTGAGTTTGTTGGGCTGGTATAATAAATTGTATTCTAGCAAGCTGCCAATTACAAAGGATCGAATTGGAGGAAAATCGTCTATGTGGGCTTCGAGCCATGGGTATAGCTTTCGTGCGGTTATGGTGTCTTTTGTTAACAAGGCAGTCTTCATTCGGTTGGTTTGAATTTCAAGCCTTAGGTAATCGTCTTGTACCGAATCTAAAACGATCCGATTTAAATATTGATGAGCACTTTTGAGGTCGCGACTTTTAATAGATACAGCGGCCAGGTTATTATACAGGTCTAGATGAGAAATTTGTTCTTTTTCAGCCCATTCTAAAGCTTTTAGATAATATCTCGAAGCGGTTCTTAAGTAAGATTTTGAAAAGTAAGCACTACCAATATTGGAATAAAGTTGATACTGAAGAAGGGGTAATTCTGAGTTTTTACAGGCTTCTAATCCTGATTTCCATATATCAATAGCCAAGTCGTATTTCCCTACAAAAAATTCCAAGTAGCCAAAATTGAGGTATTGCTGAATTTTTATATCCTCTGGCAATAATGCCCCGTCAATTTCTAATAGTTTTAATTTTAAGTATTGCGCCTTCTCATAATTCCCTTCATCAGAGGCAACCAACATTTGATGATTCAAAAGCTTCCATAGTCCTAAGTGTAAATTTCTTTTTTTGAAGTGACTTTTTAAGCCGTCTGCATAGCGCTTGGCTGTTTCTGCATCGCTAATCCTAGAGAGTGTTGCATAATAATTAATCAAACTATCGATCTGTTGTTCTTCCGGAATGGATGCGTATTGTTTGATTTTTTGCTCCGCAGAGCGCTGTCCCGTTAAATAGGGTGTATATATGAGGCACAATGCCCCTAAAACGATGGAATACAACTTGTGATGTAAAAGTGATAAAGTCATTACACCGAAATTACGAATTGGTGCGCTAAATAGTCATATTCTAGGGTCACTTTCATTTGAATTAGGCAAAATGTGATAGGAAGTGATGGTGTTTTAGTTTCGCTTTAACATGCTTTTTGTGCGGCTTTTCGTCATATTTTGCTTTTTGTGTTTTGTACAATAAATAAATTTTCTTATTGTTGAAGTTACAAAAAGATTAAATTTCCTGAAATGAATAAAAATTACACGGTATCGAAAACCGTAAAGTCTGCGCTTCTAATGTTCTGTGCGGCCGCCTCTATTGGGGCCCAAGCACAAACTAGCGACACTACCGATAAGATTGACGAGGTAGTCGTTGTGGGTTATGGAACTGCCAAGAAGAAAGAGTTTACCGGTGCCAACTCCGCTATTAAAGGTGAGAAGTTGGAAAAATTAAACATTCCCCGGATGGACCAAGCCCTGCAGGGTCAGATGTCGGGTGTTACCATTTCGACTAATTCCGGTTCTCCAGGCGGTTCTTCGAGTATTCGTATTCGTGGACTTTCCACATTTGGTGATAACGATCCACTTATCTTAGTAGACGGCGTAGTTTATGATTCCGAAGGTTTGAATGCCTTAAACCCTTCTGATATTGCTTCCATAAACGTATTAAAAGACGCAACCGCTGGTATTTACGGGGTTCGTGCGGCCAATGGCGTAATCATTATTGAAACGAAAAAGGGAAAGCGCAACATGGCGCCTCGCTTTGAATTCTCCGGATACGAAGGATTTCAGCAAACCGCCAACCGCTTAGATCTACTGAATGCCACAGAATATGCAGTTCTTAAAAATGAAATGTTTGCCAATGGAGGCGATCCGTTGCCTTTCCGTAATACCCAGTTAGGTACCGGTACCAATTGGCAAGATTCTGTTTTTCGTACGGCTCCCATTCGTAACTATAACTTATCTGTTCAAGGTGGAACCGACCAATCTACTTATTCTATTGGGGGAAGTTATTTTCGCCAAGAGGGTATCGTAGGTGGACCTAAAGCTTCCTTTGAGAGAATGAATGGTAGGGTGAATTTCCAAACCAAAATGTCTGAAAAAATGCGTTTCAATAGCGTTTTCTTGTACACCCACGAAAAACGCAGTGGACTTCCTGAAAACGGTATCGGTTCGGTTTTGTATAACACCGTGAATGCATTTCCCACAGATCCGATAAGAGATGAAAATGGCAAATACACCTATTTAGAAGAAGTAGCTGATATCATCAATCCTTTGGCGCAAATAGACAATACCTATAACTGGGCTGTTGTAAATAAGTTTGTAGGCAAGGAGGAATTAGAATACGACATCCTACCTGAACTTACCTTTACCAATCGCCTGAATTACAATGTGGCCTTGGTCGATAATAAAGCATTCTCTCCTTTAGTTTGGTTCGGTCCGGGTAAAGCCCAAAATACAGCCCTTAACGAGCAGTTAGACCCAACCGAAATTGAAATTGCACCCGATGTGTTGATCGAAAGAGGAGCCAGCGTGTACGAAGGTCGCTTCACCTACACCGATTTGAACTACGAAAGTTTCTTAAATTACAACAAAGAAATACTTCCCAAACAAACGGTGAAAGCAACTTTAGGAGCCTCTATTTTCAGTCGTAATGGAAGCGGATTAGATGGTACGGCCTTTAATATTCCCAATAATTCATTAGAATACGCCGATATCTCTGCCAATTTAGCACCCGGTGGATTTCTAAATCAGGTGAATTCTTTCCAGTTTCAAGAGCGTTTGCTTTCGGCGTTTTTACGTACCGAGTATAATTATCAAGATAAATATATTGTTTCGGGAATTTTACGTCGCGACGGTTCTTCCAAGTTCGGTCCTAACAGCCGTTACGGCTGGTTTCCTACTTTGTCTGGTTCTTGGGTATTGTCGGAAGAAGATTTTTATAATGTAAAAGCGGTTCGTTATTTGAAGTTCCGCGCAAGTTACGGGGTGAGTGGTAACGATCAAATTGCCAATTTTGCTTACCGCGGTTTGCTTAACGGAGAAGGCGTTTATGTTTTCAACGACATCATTACTCAAGGGGTGGCTATAGGCCGCGCTGCCAATCCCGATTTGAAATGGGAAACGACGCGTCAGTTGAACATTGGATTCGATGCTACAATAGGTCGTGATTTAGACCTTACCATGAATTATTTTGTGAAAAACACCAACGATTTGTTGTTCCAACCACAGGTTTCTGCGCTTTTGGGAACTTACGGTCCGGGCAGTTTTCCTCCGATTATTAATGCCGGTAACGTGCATAACCGTGGGGTAGAACTTGAGTTGGGATATAACCACACTTTTAAAAATCAATTCAGATTGGGCGCCAATTTCAATGCTACCTATTTATACAATGAAGTTACGGCTACTCCAGAAGGCGTTGACTTTATCCCAGGGGTAGGTTTTGGTGTTGGGGGAAATGTGGCTACTCGATTCCAAACGGGTTATGCCATCGGCTTCTTTCACGGCTATGAAATTGCAGGTGTGTATCAAACACAAGCAGAAATTGATAATGCCGCTGTTAAACAAGACGGTGCGAAGCCAGGAGATTTTATATACGTAGACCAGAATGGCGACGGTAAAATCAATTTCAGTGACGATTCAGATAAAACGCAATTAGGATCGCCGATTCCTGATTTTACCTTCGGTTTGGCTTTGAATGCCTCTTGGAAAGGATTTGATATCTCGGCAAACTTCTATGCAGCAGTAGGTCAAGAAATCATTCGTAACTACGAGCGCCAACAGCCTTATGCCAATCAAATGGCCTATACCATCAACCGTTGGTCGGGTCCAAATACAAGCAATGAACAAGCGCGCTTAACTACCGATCTTACCCGTAATAATGTATTTTCATCTTTTTATGTGGAAGACGGTTCTTTCTTAAGATTGCGTAACCTTCAGTTAGGATATACATTCAATCCCCGTTGGGTAACCCAACGCGGTATGCGCAACATGCGTTTTTATGTAGCCGCTAATAACTTATTCACCTTAACGCGTTACATGGGCTTCGATCCTGATATTGGATCTGCTGGTGGAACTTTAGGTGCCGGTGTGGATTACGGATTCTATCCGCAAGCCAGAAATATTATGTTGGGCTTCAATTTTGGATTTTAATTATGAAAAAGAACACATTTTTTAATCGCAGCATGTTGGCCATCGCATTAGCGGGAACGGCTATCATGAACTCGGGTTGTGATAAATTTTTAGATATCGACCCCTTATATACCCAAGATTCTGAAAACTATTTTCAAACTCCAGTAGATTACGAACGCGCATTAACCGGCGCTTACGATTTGCTTCAAGGGTCGTTTATGTCGCTCTGGATTGGTGAAATTGCCTCCGATAATGCTATTGCTGGGGGCGAAAGCGTGAGCGATACGGAAGGCTTGCACGAAATCGATGAAATGAGTCACGACGCGGTGAACAACGAACTTCGTTCTGTATTTCAGTGGAACTATGCCGGTATTTCTAGAGCCAATTACATCCTTGAGTTTAAAGACAATATTGATTTCGATGGCAAAGACCAAATTTTAGCGCAAGCCCGTTTTCTGCGCGCGTTTTACTATTCTGAATTGGTAAAGTTCTTCGGAGATGTGCCATTGATTATTGATAAGCGTTTGGGCGCCAAAGAAGTACAGAATATTGCCCGCAGCCCCAAGGCCGATGTATATGCCCAAATCGAAGCCGATTTGAAATATGCGGCCGATAATTTACCATGGGTGGCTTCCCAAAAAGGAAGAGTAAGCAAAGGTGCCGCACTGGCACTTTTGGGAAAAGTGCAATTATATCAGAATAAATTTGACGCATCTGCCGCAACATTCAATACGGTTATCACTGAAGGTCCATATGCATTAATTAGCGACTATAAAAAACTGTTTACAGTGGCCAACGAAGGGCACTCAGAAACGGTTTTTGACGTGGAGTATACCGGTGCCGAAGGGGGTAGCTACGGTTGTTTAATCTGTTTGGAAGGAAATGCGGCCCCTGGATTCCAAGGCATTCGTCAGTATAATGGTCCTGTTTATGGGGATGGCAATAGCTATAACCTTCCTACCAAAGATTTATACGATTTCTTTGATGCCGCTGATCCAAGAAGAGATGCGAGTGTATTAGATTTGGATGCATTTATTGCCAAACAATCCAATCCTGGATCTATTACTTACGCCAAAGGAGGCGGAGGTCATACCGGTTACTACAACAATAAATATATCAAGAAAATCGGTGAAATTGGACTTCCCGATAACGATTTAACCAGTCCTGTGAATTACCGTGTTATTCGCTATGCCGATGTTTTATTAATGGCGGCGGAAGCCAATGCCCGCGCAAATGCTGCCGATGAAGGTAAAGCGCGCACTTACTTAAATCAAGTAAGAAATAGAGTAGGTATGGCTGCGGTAAACACTTCCGGTTCTCAATTGTTAGAGGATATATGGAAGGAGCGCCGTTTGGAGCTATCTGGCGAAGGATACCGTTTCTTTGACTTAGTTCGTACAGGTAAAGCTGTCGACGCTATTAATGGTTTCGTAGCGGGCAAACACGAGTTATTCCCAATTCCGCAGGTTGAGATTGATTTGGCCGGTGGTAAATGGCAACAAAATTCCAATTATTAAACAAAAACTAAACTGACGAATATGAAATTAAATTATTTATTCACTATGGCAGCTGCGGGAATGATGTTCCTATCTAGCTGCGAAAAAGAGGAGCCACCAACCTTAGGTACAGGACCATCTGAAGCGGATGTGGCGTTTACCTTTGCAGCCACTGCAGAGAATGCCAACATCATTGAATTTACAGCTCCTAACGCAAATTTAGTGGCGAAGTGGGACTTTGGTAATGGAACAGCTGGAGAAGGTACCGTTGTGAAAGGTTCATACCCATTAAAAGGTACATACACCGTTACCCTTACCGTTTTCAATTCTGGTGGAAGTCGCTCAGCATCTAAAGATATTACGATTGCTGAAGACGATCCAAGTTTGTTATCCAATCCCCTTTACACCATTTTAACCGGTGGTAGTGCAGGTAAAGGATTTAAAAATTGGGTTATCGATTCTACCCGTGCAGCCCATATGGGTGTTGGACCAAATCCATCTAGCGCTTTAGGCGATGTGCCTGAATATTGGGCGGCTGCGCGTCTAGACAAATCAGGTACAGGTTTGTACAGCGATATCTACAAATTCTCTTTGGAGGCCTTCAATTTCGATCATATCACCAACGGTCTTGTGTACATCGATAACGAACAATCCGCTAATTTCCCTGATTCTTATGAGAATAAAGGAGATTTTGACGCCCCTTACGACAATCAAACGGGTAAATGGAGCATCGTTGAAGGTACCGATACGGTATTGAAAATTGATGGTAATGGTTTCTTAGGATTCTTCACCGGAACAAGAGAATACAAAGTGGTAAAAATCAGTGAAAACGAATTAACCTTGCGCTATTTGGATGCATCTAATCCTGAATTGGCTTGGTATATCCGTTTGGTTCCTGACGACTTCCCCGTGGATAACGGCGGTGGCGGCGGTGACGAGGATAAATATGCTTTGCCTGTCGATTTTGAAAATGAAGATCCAAAATTCGAAGTTTTCGGGGGAAGTTCTTATGCCATCATCGACAATAGCAAGAGCGGCGGTATCAACACCAGCGCGAGAATTTTAGAAACTACCCATGGAAATGAATCTTGGGCCGGTTTGTTTGTTACCTTGAAAGATAAAATTGATTTTTCGACTAAAACACAAATCAGTTTTAAAATCTGGTCTCCAATCGCAGGCGATACCGTGCGTGTGAAAATTGAAAACAGTGCTAAAACCACTGAGTTTGCAGAGCGGGATGTAATTATCACCAAAGCAAACGAATGGATTGAATTGTCTGTTGATTTTGCGGGAGCTGCAACGGTGTTTGATCGCGTGGTTTTATTCCCAGGTTGGGGTACTACCAAGCCAGAAACTTTCTTTATCGACGATATCAGTCAGAAATAAGTCATTGAGTATCTAAACCGCTGTAGATTGTCGTATTTTTGATAATCTACAGCGGTTTTTTATTTTATCTTTTATGAAACTACCATTCCTATTGATTGCATTGTGTACGGGGGCATTGGCTATGAGCACCTCCTGTAAAGAAAACCCGCCGGCTGATACCGTTTTACTGCCGAGTAATTTGGTTCATACCTTGAGTATTTCCCCAACCCAAAAAGGCAGGGTAAATGCCAGTATCAAAGCAGATAATTCTAATTTTTACAGCATCTTGTTCGAAACCCCTAACGGATTTGTAAGTCCCGAAATGAATGGCAACAGTGCCTTTTATACTTATGTGGACACCGGTTGGTTTACCGTGAAATTTAGAGCCCATGTGAGTGCGGCGCAGTTTACCGAAAAAATAGATTCGGTTTACATACAATTCGCAGTGGCCGGTTTGCAAAATGGGTATAAAACACCTGAATCTTATGCCGGATACAATTTAGTTTGGGCCGATGAGTTCAATGGGAATAGTTTGGATTTAAGCAGTTGGACCTACGAAACAGGCCGTGGCGAATGGGGATGGGGTAATAACGAATTGCAGTATTACCATGAAGGTGAAAAAAATGCCGTCGTAGACGGGGGGAAACTGACTATTACGGCAAAAGAAGAATCGGCAGGTGATGCCGCTTACACATCGGCTCGATTAATAACCCGGGGTAAAAAAGAATTTCAATACGGTAGAATAGACATAAGAGCGCGATTGCCAAAGGGACAAGGTTTGTGGCCAGCGCTTTGGATGTTGGGTAGTAATATTGGCAGTGTAAGTTGGCCTGCTTGTGGTGAGATCGACATCATGGAGGCGGTTGGACATAAACCAAGTGAAGTATTTGGTACGGCACATTGGGGAAGTTCTGTGCCTTCTACGTTTAACAGCAAAAAGTACAGGTTGCCGGCGGGCGATTTTACCGATTCGTTCAACGTATTCTCTATAAATTGGGAAAAAGACAAAATTGAGTGGTTTGTAAACGACATAAAATACCATACCATAACTCCAGTAAATACAGGAAGTATTTATCCATTTAATAATACCTTTTTCTTCATTTTTAATATCGCTGTTGGTGGAAACTTGCCCGGAAGTCCCGATGCGAGCACCCGCTTTCCGCAAACCATGGAAATCGATTATATACGAGTATTTCAGCCCAATTAAAACGATCGGTTTTTTTTAATCCGGAAGAATTAGGAAAGTGACATTTCTAAGTCTATTTTTTGTTTTATTTTTAATTTCCTGTTATACAATATTATATGTATTTTGAAGTTTGAGTTGTTTTAAAGTTTGTTACAATTTCGTACAACCACGTTTGCGGGATAGGTGTTATTTTTGTACTATGTCCAAATGCAATTTTTTTGCTCTTGTATGTATTTCTTTCTTGTTTAGAAATACGTTTGCTCAAGGTCTTACGGTTCCTAATGGAGAAACCTTTTTTGTGTCTACAGGTACAACAGTTTCACTCACATCAGGAGCAACTTCTGTAAATTTAGGTGGTACCATAACGGTGAATGGGGAATATCAAACCGCGGGTAATATGACTGTAAATGGCACTATTAACGCCACTTCGGGTACCTTAACCTTTAACGGGAGTTCGGCTCAGTCGGTAGATCTTAATGGGGCTACCGTAAAAAATGTCAATATTGGTTCTTCGGCTAGTGTAACGCTGAGTTCAGGTTTGAATATCCAAGGTGGAACTAATTTCGGAACATTAACGGTTTCAAGCGGAGGTACACTCGCTACTGGGGGAAATTTAACCTTGAAGTCCAATGCCAATGGATCTGCTGTTATTGCAGGAGGGTCAAGTTCGGGTAGTTATATTACGGGTAATGTAACGGTAGAGCGATTCATCCCTGCAACCCGGGCGTATCGTTTGTTGTCGCCAAGTGTTACCACCTCTAGCAGCATACGTGCCAATTGGCAAGAAAATGGAGGTACTACGGCGGGTCTCGGTACGCATATAACCGGAAATGGCGGTGCCACGAATGGTTTTGATGCCACGGGGACCAACAATCCGTCTTTATTTAGCTATAACGTGAGTACCGCTACCGGATCTTGGTCGGCGGTTACCAATACCAATACCAATACGCTTACAGCAGGAACGCCTTTGCGTATTATGGTACGTGGTGATAGAAGTGTAGATCTTACAGACAATGCGGCAACCCCTTCTAATACTATTTTAAGAGCTACTGGAACCGTAGGACAAGGCGATAAGATTTTTTCTGGTTTGAATACCAATGCTAATGGATTTACCTTCATTGGGAATCCATACCCATGTCCTGTAGATATGAGTGTCTCAATGTTAGCGGCCTCAAATGTAAATACATCAAGTTATACTGTTTGGGATCCCAATATCAGTACCCGCGGCGCCTATGTGAGTGTGAGTATTACCAATAATAGCAATGCCTCAGGTTCCTTACAAGATAAATTCTTGCAACCCGGTCAGGCCTGTTTCATTCAAACGGCCAGCAGCGGTACCCCTTCCTTTAGAATCAACGAATCTCACAAAGCGGGTGCTTCTACCCAAACCGATGTATTTCGTCAGTTACCTCCGTTTTCTACCTTGCACTTGACCCTGTATCAAACCGATAGTTTTGAAAATAAAGGACGTGCGCTAGACGGATTAGAAATCAATTTTGATGGAGAAATGAATACCGATTTTGACGCACGTGATTCCCGTAAAGTTATCAATCCCGATGAAAATTTATCTGTGTTCGTAGGAGACCAATTTTGTTCTATTGACTCTAGAAATTTGCCCGAAGCTAACGAAACGATAGATGTGCGTATTTCTCAAATGCGCCATAAAAACTACACCCTAATAACCAAGTTTTTTAGCGATTTAGGTTTGCCTGCCTATTTGTTAGACAAACACACCATGCAATATCATGCGTTGAATGCAGAAGGTATTACCCGTATAGATTTCGATAACGATGGTTCTAGCAGTGCTACCGCGAATCAACGTTTTGCTTTAGTTTTTGAAAAAACGAATAGTGTTATTTCTAACAAGGTTTCCGGCTTAGTATTATACCCAAATCCTCTGAGTAATAACAACGTGCTACATGCGTCTGCAATGGTAGAATCGTGGTCATTATACGATTTGAGTGGAAAACAAATTGCAGATAATGCCAACAATAACGACACCCAAATTCGTTTGCCAAAAGATTTGAGCGTTGGTACGTATATGATCCAATTATATCAATTGGGTCAAACAAGCTCACAGTTGATCACCGTGCAATAATCTAAAAGGACTTGTGAATGCCAATTTACAGGGCCTACAGATCTTGGATTTAATTTCTAAGTAGTTCTGCCTTCAAAGACATACTTACTTAAAAGGCAGCCAAAACGGCTGCCTTTTTATTTGTCGAATTGGATGGACTCAAGTCGATTTTAACGCGATTGTAATTTGAAGCGTGTATTTTTGTTTTTATGAGATCAATTCTTCACAAAATGCTCCTTATTCTAATCGGGATTTTCTTGGTAGTGAGCGCCCAGGCTCAACGCATCGCGATGGTCGATATTGCCGGTCACCGCGATTCGTTTATTGAGCGATTTGAGTCGAAATTGGGATTTAAGCGCATTGCCGATGAAAAAAAGCACGTGGTTATGCGCGGTTCACTCAATAAAGAACCGGCCGATTTAATCATCTACGAAACGCCTTTAACTCACCGGGTTTACAAAGTAGAAGTTCGGTTCTCGGCGTTCGAACAATGGAATGATGCCAAGAGCTACTACCTGAATAAAGAAGCTTCCCTCAAGAAAAAATACGGCGAACCTGTTAAGGTAAATGAACGTTTCGAGAAGCCTTATTGCGACGGGGGCGGGAAGGAGTTTGAGGCCATTGCCAAAGGCAAAGGCGCTATGTACCGCGATTGGGGCGATATGCCCTATATCCAAAATTTATTTCTGCAATATTGGATCGGTGCCGACAGATATACCTACCTGTCGTTTACCCTGAAAGACGAATTTATGAAGTTCGAAGAGGAGCAAAAGCTTACCGAGAATTCACTCTTTTAATGGACTAAGTGGGCGTGCGTATTTTCTGTGTTTGATACTTGTTTATTTGCGTTATTTGCAAATACTTTTATCCTAAAGTTTTGAAATTTTCGCGAATTATTCTCTGGAGCATCATAGGTATCGGATTATACCTGCGCTTTCACGTTCAGTTTCTTGAACCCTTCTTCAATAACGATGAGATTGATTTGGGAATGAATATCAACCAAAGGGGTTTTCTTGATTTGCTCAAGCCCCTTAAGCATTACCAAACCGCGCCGCCGCTGTTTCTGTGGTTAATGAAATGCGTGTACCTCATCCCAATTGGAGCTACATGGTTCAAATACAAACTCTTCTTTTACTTGCTGAATATTCCTTTTATTTATTTGATTTACGACCTGGTTAAACGATTTTCCAAGGACCCAATTGTTCAGATTGTGGCGCTTGCGATGGTGTGTTTAAATCCGTTTTTTATTTATCATGGACTCACCTTGAAGCAATACTTACTCGACGCAATAGTGGTTATGTTATTGGTGAAAAGCGAGTTCAAGTCCGACGCCAAATGGGGGTATAAAGTATTGTGGATATTGGCGCCTTTATTGTCAAATCCGGTATTATTCGTATATACGGGCTACCTTTTGCGCTCTTTTTACCAATTGTTTCGCTCTGAAAATGCCGCACAACCAAAGGTGTTAATAGCCGTTATGAACAGCATTGCCGTGTTTTTCAAAACCGCCTTATACCGCTGGTTTTACTTGCCATTACTTGTTTATGTTGGGTATTTCGCATGGTATACCCAGCAGGATGGGTATCTCACGCTCACGCGGTTCATGTGGGATTTCTGGCGACTTACCTTCTTCTCGAATACGCATGATTTTTTCATCCGGATTTACTATTTCTTCATTGGCAATATCACCTTCATATTCTCTCACGATAAAACCTTGGCCAATTTAGGTACCCTGCTCTTTTTTATCGGTTTGCTTAGGTTTTACAAACGCAAAGGCAATCCGCAGCAACGGGCACAATTGGGCGTTTACATGGCCGCCATTGGGGTGTTCGTGACGCTTAATTTTCTCAAAATGTATCCGATAGCACCGCGCTTGCTATTGTTCTTTTCGCCGGTTGTGGTGCTCTTAATTGCCCTCTCGGGGGAATCCAAACACGCCGTTTACCGGGTGTTCTGGATGCTGCTGGTGTTAATTGGATTGGGAAATTACGCCTTGTATTTTCCGTTTAAAGAGAACGACGTTCTCATGATGAAAAACCGCTTGGATACCTTAAAGCCCCATTCGGTATATTTTTCAATGAACTCCCATCGCGCCATTCGAAAGTTCGATGCGTTTACTGAAAATGCTTTTAAAATAGAGAAGCACTACGTACATGGTTACCACTATAAAGGCACATCAGATTCAATTTTTGCCATTAAATTGGTTCATCAATTTGGACGCTTGGGCGAAAACGGACCGATTATGGAACCTTGTATTCCCAATGCGGTTGCCTCTAAGCGGATCGATTTGATTTCAGTTGCAGATGGCTTTAATTTTTACCGCATTAACGATCCTCAAATCATTTCGGAATTTGTAAGAGAGGGCATTTTACATCCCGATTATTTGACATTAGGAAAATTGCCATTAACGGCAAATCCGTTTGTTTCGCGGTAGAGACGCAATGCATTGCGCCTTTACTGTTACGACCTCACATCCGCAATTTCTGGATTTACCGACAGCCGGTTTAATTGTCCGAAATGACTTCTCAAGGCGTCTACAAAAGTAGGATGTGACTTGTATGGCAAGTTGAATTCATGGGCGGTTTGCCGCACTATTTTTGAGATATGCTTATAGTGAACATGACACACTCCCGGAAAAAGGTGGTGTTCGATTTGGAAATTCAGGCCTCCAATAAACCATGCCATAATCCGACTTTTTTCAGAAAAGTTAGCTGTCGTTTTCATTTGATGTACGGCCCAACTGTTTTCCATACTGCCGTTGTTCTCTTCGGGGGTGAAGTATTCCATATCATCGCCTACATGAGCGGGCTGCGTGGCTAATGCTAAAATAATACCGCTTATGAAATGGTGAATGAAAAAGCCTATTAGGGTATGTCCCCATCCGAATGGCGACATTATCAATGGCAACACCAACGTAGAAGGCCAATAGAACGTTTTAACAGCAATAATTTCCCACAGCGCTTTTCTATTGCTTCTTCCCATTCTGGGGTATAGATTGTCTTTGCTATAGCGTGAGTATTGTTCGAAATCTTTGCTCAGAATCCATATAAAAGGAAAAATCATATAAAGGATTACGGCGTAAAAGGCTTGGAATTTATGAGCGGAGAAATACGGATGTTTTGGGGTGAAGCGAATGATCGTTTTGCGTATGTCTTCATCGTGACCGTAAATATTAGTATACGTATGGTGCAACACGTTGTGTTGGATTTTCCAATTTACATGATAGGCTCCTACCAAATTTAAAAGTCCACCAAAAAAAGAATTGATTTTCTTATTTCGAGAATAGGCACCGTGATTGGCATCGTGCATAATGGCGAGGCCGATGCCTACCATTCCCAATCCCATCAAGCACCACAAAATGTAATGCATCCATAGATTCTCAATGCTTCCAAATATCAAATAGAACCAAGGAATAATATAGAGCAGGATGATAATGATGGATTTAATCCACATGGCCGTATTGGCATATCGGCTGATGTTTTTGTTCTCGAAATAATCATTAACACGGGTGTTTAATGTGCTGAAAAACTCTGGACTTTGATTGGTGTTGAAAGTGACTTTTGGTGTACTCATATCGCCTTCAATATTATATCAGGTTAATGAGTTGGCATTATGGAATTCTGCAAAAAGCCCATGTTAAATTACGGGAATTTCATAAAAAACAAAGCCAAGAATCACAGCGCTTACGGAAAATCCGTAAGGTTAAGCATCAAAAATCGCCACCGGCGCCGCCGCCATCGAATCCGCCGCCACCGCCAAAATCGGCATCGGAAGAGGAACTGTCATTAGATGAGCTGCTTTCATAAGAACTTAAGGCAGCGGCAGAGGTAATCCAGATGCCCTCGTTGTTATAATAGCCCTTTTTTTCGCGGATAGATGCCATTTGTTCTGGGCTTAGGTTCAACTTTGAGCCCAAAAATTTATCTGCGTCATTGAAGAATTGATTGTCCCATAAGTCTTTGTTGAAAGGATCTAATTGAAGCAATTCTTGGTATTCGGGACTCATCCTATTCAGATGTATCATGAGGTATTTAAATCGATTATGCTTTAAAATAGGATCGTCTAGGCCTATTAAAAATGCCCGCAGTTTATTGTCGAGTTGAAGCCTGCTGTACCCAAAAAGACTGCCCACAAACAATAGGATGAGTATAAGGTTTAAAATCATGATTTTGGAGTTGCTTTATGCCAAGGTTTTAATTCAATGCCCAGTTCTTTGATTCGTTTATTGAGAATGAATCGGCTTCGGATGTTTTTGCCAACTCCGAAATATAGGGTTATCAATAATAGAATTGAGAGAACATAGAGGGTGGTGCGGCCTTCCGAAGTTTTGGGGTAAAACGGGAGTTTATTGTACCAAGGTTGGGATTTTTTTGTCCTTAAATCGGGCGATTTAATATGTTGAATCAATCCATTAATTAAGGTTTGAATTCCTGAAAAATAATTGTCGTCTTTCAGATAAGGCACTAATGCTTCGCGGCCTAATTCGTCGGCAATGCCATCGGTAATATCGGCTTGCAGTACATTAGAAACGGTAATAAAATACTTTCTTTCCTTTTTTGCGATATATATAAGGATGCCCCTTCGGTCGTTTTCTGCGCCTACTCCCCAAGCTCTAGAAAGTTCCATGGCACGGTCAAATTTGTCTTTTCCATTAAGAGTGGTTTCCAAAGCGACTCCGATTTGAATGCCGGTTTCTTGAAAAAACGCTTGTACGGTATTTTCGAGTTCTCTTTCTTGATCTTCGGAAAGGGTTTCGGTATAATCGTTAATAAAACCTTTTGTTTGCGGTAGGGTCGAGGCGTTAGTAACGCTTCCCCAGAGAAAAAGTGCGCAAACGAAAGAAACAAAAGTTTTCATGATAGCGAATATAATAAAACTCAATAATATTAAATTGACGGGTTGAGCGCGTGTAGAAATTGCCTCTATATACAGTTGGGAATTTTTACATTAGTGGGAATGAAAATTATCCAATGTACGATGTTTAATTGTGATTTTATTTTGTCAATAACAAGTGCTACATTGCACATTATGAAACAATTTGCCCCTTTTCTATTTATATTCGTATGGGCTCAAACTTTGTGTGTGAGTGCTCAAAATTCGCTTCATTTTGATGGGTCTAATGATTATGTAATTTGCGGAACCGATACGTCGCTTTCTAATTTTAATAAGAATATCACCATCGAGGCATGGGTGTATGCTGATAAATGGCAAACCAATGTGTACGAAGGAGGCATCGTAGTAAAAGAAGATAATAATAGCAACTACGGATATATGCTTCGAGCGGGTGATGGGGGGCGTTTGAATTTTGCAATCGGACAAGGAACTTGGAGGGAGTTAACGACCAAAAGTGCTGTCTTAAAAACCAATCAATGGCATCATATAGCAGCGAGCTATGATGGTAGTTATATGCGTTTATATGTGGATGGGAATATGGTGGATTCGATATACGAATCGGATCAAATTGGCGTGTCCACGTCTACGCCCATGGTAATCGGTGGGCATAGTAATCCAACTGCTTACAGTAGGCATTGGGCAGGAAAAATAGATGAAGTTCGTATTTGGAATGTTACCCGTACGGCGTCTCAGATTTCCCAAGATAAAGGAAATGAGTTTTGCGCGGGGATGTCAAATTTGGTGGGTTATTACAAGTTTAACCATGGAACGGCCAACGGTTCTAATACTACTGTGAATGTGGCAAAGGATTATTCCGGGCGTAAAAATGAGGGAAAATTACTCAATTTCGATTTGATAAAATCGAGCTCGAATTGGACACAAGGAGTATCGCTATCGAAGAACACGGTTTACGATACGTTTAGCGTTTCAAAATGCACGCGTTACCAATTGCCGGGTTCCTCGAAGTTCGTTTATAGCACAGGCGTGTACACGGCCACAATCGATAATTACATGGGGTGCGATTCGCAATTGACTATAAATCTGAGTATTAAAGCAAGCTCACGAACCGATTTGAAGTACGTGGTTTGCGATTCTATGAAATCGCCCAACTCCAATAAATACTATACTAAATCTGGGGTTTATAACGAAGTTTTGGTCAACTATAACGGTTGTGATTCTGTTGTATCTATTACTTTAACGGTTACCCAACCCACGCTGACCGAAAAGAAATACCGCGCTTGTAATGCAGTGGTGTTAGATCGGCTTCCCTCGAAAACGGTTTACGAATCGGGCACCTTTTCCGATACATTTAGGGGTTGGGGCGGCTGCGACAGTGTGGTACTGCATCGATTCGAAGTCTTGAAGCCCTCGCGCGATACCCAAAACTTGTACTTATGTAATTTTATCGCATGTCCGACTGACAAAAACGTTGTTTATAAAAAAATTGGTGTGTATTACGATACCATTTCTAACTATTTGGGGTGCGATTCTTTCATAGTATATAACGTAGTTTCGGCGCGCACCGAAGGAAGTATTTCGGTTAAAGCGTGTGGTTCATACACGCTGCCCAGTGGATCGCGCACCTATACCGAATCGGGCGTATTCCGCGATACTTTGATTGGAGCCAATTATTTGGCGTGTGACAGTTTTGTGGTCATAAACTTGATCATCAATAAGCCTAAAGTCGAAAGCATGAGCATAAGTGCTTGTGAAGAATTTATAACGCCTCAAGGCCAACGCACCACAGAATCGGGCAAATTATTTGAGTCGATACCTTCATATTTGGGTTGCGACAGCATTAACTATATATACAATGTGTCGATAGTGAAAATAAATGCTTCCGTTAGCCGCGATTGGAATACGCTCATTTCGGGGGAAGTTGAACAAGCCGGTACTGTATTTCAATGGCTGCGTTGCGCCGATGGTTTTGAGCCTATTTCAGGAGCCACTGCTCGTGTATTTGATATTGCTGCCACGGGAGAGTTTGCCGTTGAAATTACCAAGGGCAAATGTATCGATACCAGTAGGTGTATGGTGTATGCTTTTACGAAAAATGCAAATATTCCTAAAGATAATATTTGCGTTTATCCCAACCCAACTGAAGGGGTAATGAATATTACACTGCCAAAATCACATGAGAATGTGCGTGTGTTTCTGTTTAATGGAATAGGTCAATTGGTAGAAACCCATGATTTAGGAACGGGTGCTAATTTTGTATGGCAGACACAATTAGAAGCAGGTGTTTACGCATTAAAAGTGCGGAGCGGGTCTGAAGAGATTGGCACTTTTACGATTGTAAAGCAATAAATTATGTAAGAAAAAAAGGCCGATTCGCAAGAATCGGCCTTTTCTTATAAATTGATATTTTTTATTTCTGACGTATAAACTGCCAGTGCTCATCAACTGTGGGTTTATTAAGAGTTCCGATTCCACCGTCATGAATATTTAAGGTGTCGCCATTTACCCAGTAGCTCCAAACGCCTTTATCTTTATAGAAATCCCAAACCAATGTGTGTCCGTTAAGCGTAGCCCAGTTAATGCGGGATGCATCTTCTGAATTCAGCTGAGGCTGCTTGCCCAATTCGAAAGACCCGGTTCCGTTTTTATACAAACTGAAGGTTACATCGCCGTTTTGTAACTTCCAATCGCCCACCAACTGGTTGTCGTTAAGATCTACGCAGGCTTCTTGGTTGTTCGAGCAGCTGAAAGCAGTGGCTGCTATAATGAGTAAAGAGAGTATTTTATTCATGCTCCAAAAGTAATTATTATTTTGATATTTTCTAATTGCGCTATTATGAAAATAGATTACCTGTTAAATCTCATGGTAGTATCATTAAAATACATCAAGACTCTTCCTTGTGATAATTAAATTACCTTTGAAAATATGAAGATTAAGTGCTACAGCTGGATGCGATTACTTTTAAGCTTTATTATTCTGAACGTTTTTCAAGACGCATATGGCAAATTGACTACGCCCGTTATTTTCAAACCTGCGAATAATACCGTCGACGCGCCCACAGGCATTCAGCTCGAGGTAAATACAGAAAACTCAAGTGCCCTTTATGCCTTTGAATATTCCGAGGACGCTTCTTTGAAGAATGCCACTCGCGTGGAAGTGATTCGAACCTCTTACTATACCCGCACCTGGGTCAATAAACTTAAACTGAATACCACGTACTATTGGAGGGTAAAAGCCATCAGCAAAACCGATTCTTCGGATTGGACGTCTATCAATAACTTCAAAACCACCGCCATTTTCAAGCGCTATTATCCGAAGCAAAATGCCAAGGTTAATTCTTCGTTTTTATATCTTTCATGGTATCGTACTCACGGTTTTGATAGTTTTGAATTGCAAATTGATACCAACACCCATTTCAACTCAAATGCCATCCGAAAAATCATAATTCCCGATACATTCAAGTCCTTTTACATTGAATATACCCAACGAAATCTCAATTACGGGGAAACCTATTATTGGAGGGTGCGAGGCCTACCCGAAACTTTGGGAACTTGGACCGATACGGGCTCGTTTAATATCTTCGATACCATTACACCTAAATATCCGACCACCGCATTTTTGCAAGACGTAAAAATTGATTTTGAGTTTACAGGAGTTTATTACAAAGAAGCATTCCATGTGCAAATCGATACCAGCGCTAATTTCAACTCCCCATTATTAATAGATACCATGGCCCTTGAGGGTACGAAGCAATTCGACGGGACGCCTTTTTCGGTGGGAAATTTACATTACGAAACCTTTTACCACTATCGCGTGCGGGCCATCAATATTAATGATTCTTCGCGTTGGTCGTACAGTGCGTTTACCACCAAAGGGTATAAAAACGATTTCGTAATTGCCGAGAATTATGCCGATCCAATGGTGTCTATTTCCGTTCGTACTAAAATCGAAGGTACCGAGGCCTACGAAATTCAAGTCGATACCACCACCCAATTTAACAGCGCCGAGAAACAGGTTTTCTTCTCTATATCGGGCATTGATACCGCCTATGATTTGTTTTTCGGGGGAATTTATTACGCCCGGGCACGTCCGGTTCATAAGAAAGATTCCGGCGATTGGTCGCGCGTGCGCACCATCAATATTTTGAAGTTCCCGAATCTGCAATATCCCTATGCGAGTTCGGTCGTTCAGATTACCGATAGCCTCCAATTTGCTACCCGCACCGGCATGGATGGCTTCCAAATACAAGTAACGGCCAATAAGGATTTCAACACAAACCTGTTCTTAGATACCGTTGTGGCCAATTTCAAGCCCAATACCTCGCATTTGATCAAAGGATTGCGCTTTCAATTTGCCACGCAATACCTCTGGCGCATCCGTGCTTGGCACGATCGCGACACCTCAGATTGGAGCCCGGCAGAAACGTTTAATACGGTAAAATCTCCTACGCTTTTGAAACCCTTTAATTCGGATTTTTTGGGCACCGGTGCCAAAACCAGTTTCACTTGGGGGGCTTTAAAAGGCGGGGTGAAATATCAGCTGTGTTTAGACACCAACACGAATTTTAATTCGTCTTTGTTAGTCGATACTTTGGTCAACGGTACAGAATTTGTGGAAAGCAATATGCTTTTCAGACCGCTTTATTATTGGAAAGTAAGGGCGGTTACCGACAATGATACCAGCGATTGGAGTGCAACTTGGGTATGTAAAGTGCTGCCCGTGAAATTGAATATTCCGAGAAATAATCTCAAAAATGTGAGCTTATATAGCTTGGATTGGAATAGTATTGAGGGAACCACGGGTTATATTTTGGAGTTAGATACCCAAGCAAACTTTGCTACAGCTTTTAAGGTTCAAGACACCCAAACGAATTCGTTTTTCCATTATTTTAATGAAATTCCGGATATCATAGGATTCAATACCCAATGTTTTTGGAGGGTGAAATTATTCCACGAAACCGATACCAGCGAATGGAGTACCGTTTGGAATTTCACTACCAAGCCCCGACAGGCTCCTACACTTATCAGTCCAGCAAACCAAGTCGAAGGGCAGTCTGTTTTCAATCAATTGAAGTGGCAAGCGTATTCCGGAGCTTCTAGTTACGCCGTTCATTATGGCGATAAGTCTGACTTTAGCAATGCCGTTAAAACGACTTCCACCGGAACCACTTTGAATGTAACATTGAAGCCGAATACCCGCTACTATTGGCGCGTTCGCGGTCGCAATTCCGATGGGAACGAGTTTTATGATTTTAGCGAGGTATGGACGTTCACGACCGATTCGGGCATACCGGCTCCTAAATTGATAGCTCCGCTTGATAATGCGGTGAAGCAGCCTTTGAATGTCTTGTTTTCTTGGGGGAAATTTACCCC
>CBFHXF010000022.1:0-30883 GCA_965659745.1 Bacteroidia bacterium | reverse complement strand
TGGCTTCATAACCGGTATGTCGGTATTCAATTTCTACTGAATCGCGCAACAGCGACTCAAAATCGGTAATGTCAAAGCGCCAGGTGTGGTTCCACGCCTTGTTGAATCCAAATCCATAAGGCGTTATAAAGCGCATGATTTCCCAATTCAGGGTATCGTTGAAATTGCTTTTTCGGGTGCGCAGGTAAATATAATTAAGGTAATCCCATTCGCCGCAGCGCAGGTTATCGGGACATTTAAAGCTCAATTCGGCATATACACGCTGGTATTTTCCTTCTTTGGGGAAGTTCCCCCAGCCGTAATATCGGGTATTCCCTTTAGAGGGGTCGGTTTGTATTAAGACGTTCTGGTGGGTATTAACGACAATAGTGTCGCCGTTTTTGCCCCATGAGCTTCCCCCGATTAATAGGGTTAATAAAAAAATAACACAGTGTTTCATGAAAATTAAAAGTGCCAAATTAAAGAAATTAAGTGTAAAACACATGTAGAATTTGGTCGGAATATGGATATAGTATCAATTTCATTAGAACGGGCTTAACGTATTCATAATTTTAAATCAATGATAGGGACTTATACAAAGGGGAGTTTTGTATCAAGTTTTTACTATGAAAAATACAATTAAGTTAATTTTAAGTGTGTGGATGCTGTCGGCAACGGCGGCTTTTGCGCAAAAGGGTGTATTCTTTTCGGAATATGCAGAAGGTACTTCTAGCAACAAATATTTAGAGGTTTACAACGGATCTGGTGCTGATATCAATTTGAAGCAGTTTGGTATTAGAACCGCCTCTAATGGTGGCGGTTGGCAGAGTAGTTTGGTACGCTTCAATGGTGCCGATTCTATTTTGAAAGCCGGTGCTGTTTATGTTATTGGCAACGCTTCTGCAAATCAAACGATTAAAGATTCTTCAGACGAAACCAATGCGGTAACCTTTTTTAACGGTAACGACGCCCGTGCCTTGGTATATTTGAATGGTACTGACACGATGATCCTAGATCAGGTTTGTGATCCTAACTACAGTGGTTATGATGATGTGGCGAATGTTTTTGAAGGTTTCAAAAATGACGGAGCTTGGATTCGCAAGTCGCATATTGAAGAAGGAAACTATGGCAATTGGAAAATGAGCCGTGGTTACGATTCGGCTAGTTCTGAATGGATTTTTACTACTGGACCTACTGCTACCTATACCCCAGCTACTTTAAAATTACACAATCAAACACCCGTTCGTAATTTTATATCTGGTGATTTGGCTATCGTCGCTTACCGCGCTTCTGCCAATACCATAAACGATGAGTTTGCATTATTGACTTTTGTAGATATCAAAGAAGGTGCGCAAATCAAAATTACCGACATGAAATATACCGAAAACGGTATTGCGCAGTGTGAAGGTGGGTTGATTTGGACGGCTCCTGCAGGTGTTAAAGCCGGTGATGTTATATTAGTGGGTAATGACAATACCACCGTTGATACAGGTTCTATATCTGGAAGCAGTTTCGGATTGAGCTCTGGTGGTGATCAGATCATTATTTACGAGGGACCTTACTTCAATCCCAATTTTGTAACTGCGTTAAGCACCAACGCATGGTCTGCAAGCGGCATTACTTCTTGTAAAGGAAGTAATTCTTTATTGCCTAAAGGGTTGACCAATGGCACCAATGCCATCAGCCATGAAGCTACCACGGGTAATGTATCTGCAAATACAGCCAATGCCTATTATAATGGAAGTCAAGCCGGAACTACCGCTGAGGTAAAAGCCCGTGTTTTTGATTATGCTAATTGGAATGGTGCCGCTTCAAAAGTAGATCAGATTTGGCCTAAGTGGAACTTTTTCACTCAAACGGCTACTCCTTCTTTCCGTTTGATTGCACCTGCTAATTCTGCTGCCTTAACGGTAGAAGAAAATGACAATACTCCCGTTTCTATCTCTTGGGAAGCCGAAGAGAACGCCTTAGGTTATGCATGGAAATTGGCTACTGCGACCGGTAGTTTGGATCAACCTGTTTTGGTTATTCCTTCTGATAATTCAGGCTCCGACACTACCTTAACCCTTACCAGCGGTGCCATTGATGCGGCCTTGGCAGGACTTTCAGTAGCCAAAGGTACAACGGTAGATTTGAAATGGACGGTTACGGCCTATTTCATTACCGGCGATAGCTTGAATGCCGATACCTTCCATACGATTGCCATTACTCGTAAAGACGATGCCCCTATTGCGTATAATTTCAAAGCTGGTGATATGGCTGTAGTTGCCTATCGCATGAATGCCTCTACGCCTGATGAATTTGCTTTATTAACTTTTGTAGATATTCCTGCTGGAGCTCAGTTGAATTTCTCTGATGATAAAGTAGCCTCTGGTGCACAATGTGATGGTGGTGACCTAGTTTGGACTGCCCCCGCAGGCGGAATCAAAGCAGGTACCGTAATTGCGGTATTGAACGACAATCCAGCGGTTTCTTTAGGAACTGTTTCGGGTGGTTCATTTGGATTGAGCAGCGGTGGTGATCAAATCATGATTTTTGAAGGCACTCCAGATAAAGCTCAGCATATTACCGCTCTTAGTTCGAATGCGTGGTCTGCCGATCCTGTTACCTGTACCTCTAAAAGTACTTCAGAATTGCCAAAGAATTTGACCAATGGCACCAATGCCATCAGTCATGAAATGACCACAGGAAACGACGCGGGCAATACCGTGAACGCCTACTATACCGGAACCATGGAAGGAACCTTTGATGAAATTAAGAAATTGGTTGCCGACTACCAAAATTGGAACGGTGCGGCTGCCGGAACCGAAGCACAACAATGGCCTGAGTGGAATTTCACTGGAAAAGCAGCTTCTACAAGCGCATTGAGTGCATTCCAATTCCGCGTATTCCCTAACCCAAGCAACGGGTTGGTGCATTTCAATAAAGCCATCCAAGCTCAAGTATACAATGTATCTGGAGTTTTGGTGGAAGCTTCAAGCACAGAAGTAGACCGTCTGGATTTGCGTCACCTTAACGCCGGTATCTATTTCATTAAAAATGAATACGGCGCTACTCAAAAAATAAGCATTCAGTAATTTCCATTTCTTCATACGTTTAGTTTTCGAAAATGGGGGCCTCGTGCCCCCTTTTTTGTTTTCATTCGATAATTATTAGGTAATAATTACAAAACATTAAAAGTGTTTATTTGAAAAGAATTATGAAACGATTTTTTAACGTTCTATTTATCTTGTTTGCATTTGTGAGTAAGGCCAAGGCTCAAAATGTTTTTGCGGGCTCGATTCAGGATGCCACCACAAAAATGCCGGTTATATCTGCGGCAATTTTAAATGGAGATGGCCAAAAAATAGCATACTCCAAGCTAGATGGTACGTTTAAATTCAAAGCCGATGTTACGAATTTAACTATTAAAATAAATCACCCAGATTTTGAATCAATCACGTTAAACATCAAATCAAATGTTTCTAAGGTAATCGAATTAAATTCCATTTCTGAAAAAATTGGAGCAGTTGATATAAATATTAAAAAAGGGGAAAGTACCGAGGCTAGTGGCCGTTTTACGGAAAAGGTTTCTATGAATCTTCGGAACGTGATTTCTTCTCAAGAAATTGAAATATCGCCCGATATAACCGTGGCCAACGTAATTCAAAGGGTTTCCGGTGTTTCAATTGAGCGTAACGATAACGGAGACGGTCAACATGCCATTGTTCGAGGTATGGATAAGCGCTATAACTACACCCTGGTAAACGGCATTAAAATACCTTCCCCAGATAATAAAAATAGGTATGTGCCCTTAGATATTTTCCCTTCTGATTTGCTCGATAGATTGGAAGTAAGCAAAGCGCTAACCCCTAATATGGAAGGCGATGCCATCGGGGGAGTCATCGACATGAAGCTCAAGGATGCCCCCAATCGTTTTACCCTGAATGTGAATGCGGGTACCGGTTATAGTCAGTTGTTTATTGATAGGCCCTACCGCAGTTTCGATGCCTCTCAAGTCAATATTAAATCGCCTGCGTATGCCAATCCTGCAGGATATCAAGCAACAGAGGCCGATTTCCCTATGTCGAATCTTACTTTTACCGATGTTCAAGCGCCCCTCAATCAGCTTTTCGGAATGTCGGTTGGAAATCGCTTCCTAGGAGGTAAACTCGGTGGAATTGTAGCCTTGAGTTATCAAAACACCTACCGCGGTTCGAATTCGATGTTCATGTCGACCTTTATTCAACCCGAAACCAATACCCCATATTACGAAATCTTACAATTGAGGAAGTTCTCTGCCCAGCAGCAGCGTTCGGGTATTCATACCAAGTGGGACTATAAAATCAATAGACAGCACGAGTTGAGTTTTTATGGCGCCTATATTTCATTGGTAGACCGCCAAACACGAGACCGAACCGATACGATTTTGAAAATAGGTAGAGGACAAGGTCCGGGTACCGGTCGCGTGGAATTGCGCAACCGCAGCCGACAGCAGTTTCAAAATATTTACAATGCCACCCTACAAGGGAAACACCTTTTTGGCGACCTGAAAACCGATTGGTCTTTGGTGTATTCTTTGGCGCAGCAAGACAATCCCGACATGGCTCAGTTTGCCTTATTAACGAGTGTTACGAAAGATACGTTGGGGAATCTTATAGACGATCCGGATGTGATAGACCGCGATTTTACGCGCAGGTGGATCAATAACAGCGACCAAGATCTTGCGGTTTATTTGAATAATTCGTACTTAATGGATTTGGCGGGTGGTGATATGGAATGGTCGGCCGGTGGTCTGTACCGTCATAAAGAAAGAACCCATCATTTTGCCTCGTATTTATTTAATAATTTCCCGGTAGGACAAATTTGGACGGGCGATGTAAATAATCATACTTGGAAACTACGCAACAGCATTGGAACGCCTCGTGATCCCTTGAATTACGATTGTAATGAAGACGTTTTGGCTCTTTATGCTATGGGGAAATACACCTTACGGCAATGGGAAATATTAGGGGGGGTGCGTATGGAAAACACCGCGTTCTCTTGGGTAACACAAGCCCCAACGAATGTAGCGGGCAGAACAGGTGCTAAATCCTACTCAGATGTATTGCCCAGTGTGCATGCCAAGTACAAATTGAATAACGGTAAAACGCAATTGAGGAGCTCGTATTTCGCCTCTATTTCTCGTCCGAGTTTCTATGAAGTCATTCCTTATGAAATAAACGAGGAAGATTTTAGAGAGCGCGGCAATCCTTTTATCGAGCGCACTCAAGCGCACAATATTGATTTGCGTTTTGAGCATTTCAGCAACGCCTTGAACAAGATAATGGCAGGCGTTTTTTATAAAATTATTAATAATCCGATTGAAAATGCCTTGGTTATTGACGGTCAAACCATTTTTGCCCAGCCTAATAATTTTGGAACGGCCACGAATTATGGTTTCGAATTTGATATGGCCTATTACTTGGGAAATTTCGGAGTACGCGGTTTTTACACCTTTACGCAATCTGAAATTACCACCACGAAATTGGTAAAATTCCGCAACTCTGCAGGAAATTTAACCGAGCGCAGCGAGGAACAAACCCGACCCTTACAAGGCCAGTCAAAACACATTTTTAATGCCTCATTATTGTATAAAAACGCAAAAAAAGGCACCGACGTGCAATTGTCGGGCGTGTATACAGGTCAACGTATCATTTCGGTTTCCCCCTATAAAGACAACGATGTTTGGCAGCGCGCGTTCTTCATCGTAGATTTTTCTGTGGAACAGCGCATTAATAAACGTTTTACGGCTTATGTAAAAGTGAATAATCTCTTAAATACCCCCTTGCGTGCCGATATTTTATTGCCCAATACCTTTAACCCTGAACAGGCGCCTTATTTGGATGCAACTAACTCGGTATTGGTGCGGGAGGATCTATATGGACAGACCTATTTCGGGGGAATTAAATTCAATTTTTAACCAATTTTAACCAAAAAATATAGTATGAAAAAAATCACATTTTATGCCGCTTTGATTGCTGCGATGACTTTCGCAGCTTGCGGCGACGACACCACTACTGTTGACGATGGCGTTCAAGACAGCGTTAAAACGGTAGATGCCAACATGACCGAAATTAGCGGTTATTTGCGCGGAAGCCTTCAAGCAGGAAAAACCTATTACATGGTGGGTTCTGTTATCGTTCCTGAGAATGAAACCTTAAAAGTAGAGCCAGGAGTTACCGTAATTGTGGGTAACGATGGCAGCGGTTCAGGTTTTGAGTTCACGGTTAACGGAACGTTTGCCGCTTTGGGTACTAAGGCACAGCCTATTACCTTCACAGTGGCAGAAGCCGACCGTACTATGGCGAATATTTTTGCCGGTTTATGGTGTGGTTTCCAAGGTACTGCTAAGGCTAAAGCCATCGTATTGAAATGGTGTAAAGCGTCTTATTTAGGCGGTCAAGGCGGTGCTGGAACACCTCGTGCAGGTAAAAGCACATATGGTTTTGCGAGCTTGTCTCCCGAAACTGAAATCATCGTAGAAGATTGTCACTTTAGTGGTTCTACAGACGATATGTTCCGTCCTAACGGTGGTAAAATTAACATCGTACGTAACGTTTTCGAATTTGCCGGTGAAACCGGTGGTGATGGCTTGAACATCAAAGGCGGTACTATTGGAAACATTGCCTATAACCTATTTATCGGTGGAGCAACTAATGCTTACAAAATTTCTAATGAAGGTTCTTCTACCATTCAAACCAATGTAAACGTGTATAACAACATCGCCTTGAACTGCGGTTACCGCCGTTCTGGAAATACCCGTGGAACCAACATCAATTATGAAGTAGGCGCCCGTGGTTATGCCTTCAATAACATCGTAGCCAACTGTAAGCGCGGTATGCGTGCGTTAGAAGATGCCGATTTGACTAACATCAAATTCGACAACAATTTATATTTTGCTGCTTACGATGAAATGATTGCCGAGAAAATCCCAACAGATGCTGTTGCCTCAACCCAAGCGGTTTTGGGTGCCAATAACATCATGGGCAACACCGGTGAAAACGATCCAATGTGGAGCAATGTAAATTTGACAGAATTTACTTGGGATGATTTAAATGCAGGTTCCAGCCAAAAGCAAGGTATCAACGAAAAAGGAAACAAGGATTTCCGTTTGAAAGCCGGTTCTCCTTGCATCGGCAAAGGTACCAAGCAGTGGGGTCCCGTTCAAGTTCAGTGGAACGTAACCGGTGATTTAGCGCCTAGCATCATGCAGCCGAGCACCGATATCGGAGCGTATCCTACAGATAACTCTGGTAACCAATATTTCTAATTTCTTTTCGGGGGAAACCGTTTCAGTGATTCTGCTCTATGAGAATCTCTGAAACGGTTCAACCCGTTTACCTATTTTAAGATTTCTTCTCTGTTGCCCATTTTTTAATCGTAAATTTGAATATGCGTCACCTAGTATGGATCCTAATGGGATCTTTTTTATTTTCATGCAAACCCGAGGCCCCTTCGGATTTACCCAATTCTAAAGATCCATGGGCGGAAACCTATACCGAAATGAATTATTCTATGGGTGGCATTCCCTATTCCGAAGCGTTTAATCCCATCATAGAAAACGGCAAATTAGAAAGCACCCAATTAACCGAAGCTTCTGGACTTGTGCCATGCAGCTATAGATCAGATTGGTTGTATGCACATAACGATGGCGGCGATTACAATCGCTATTTTATTTTAGATACCACCGGAAAGCACATAAAAAGTGTAATTGTGCCCTACAGTGGCAATCGCGATATGGAAGACATGGCAATTGACCACAAACCTATAGACGGACATACCTATCTATATCTTGGAGATATTGGCGATAACGATGGGAAATATCCAGAAATAAAAATTTACCGTTTTAAAGAAGAAGTTTTCACTAACAACGGCCGAGATACCACCACCGAAAAAGCAGAAACCTATACTTTCGTGTATCCCGACGGTCCCCGCGATGCCGAAGCCATGTTCGTAGATCCTTGGACGCACCACTTGTATATTTTTACCAAACGCGATTCTCGTACCGGTGTGTATAAAGCCCGCTATCCGTTTGATGCGACTAAAACTACCACCCTTGAAAAAGTGGCACAATTGCCCTTCAGTGGGGTAGTAGGAGGCGATATCAGTGCGGATGGTAAAAATATCGTGCTAAAAACCTATTTGCAAACCTTTTTGTGGGAGCGCAACGATGCCGAAACCATTGTTTCTGCTTTCAGTCGGCCTCCAAAAATGCTGCCCTATAAATTCGAAAAGCAGGGCGAGGCATTCTGTTGGAGCACCGATGCCCATAGGTATTATACCATTAGTGAAGGTAAAAACGAACCCATTTACATGGGTTCGCGTAAGTAATTTATGCAAAAACAATAATCTCGTTTTGCGTTTTTCGCACCTTGGCAAGATTCGCTAAAAAGTCGTTTTCAGAATCGCGAAAACCAGCGGCAAGTATTACCGACGAGGCATAACCTTGTTCGTTTAACTTTAAGTAAGCATCTAACTCGTCGTGCTTGAAGCCCTCCATAGGAGTGGTGTCGATACCCGCACGGGCGGCTTCTGCCATTACGAGTCCTAAGGCTATATAGCTTTGTTTGTGCGCCCAATTCAGGCGTTCCTCTTCGGACTGACCTCGTAGGTAACCACTAACACCTTGAACAAACTTGTCGAGCTCGCGAATGTCTTGATTGCGAGCGGCTGCCATGCGCTCGGCATGTTTTTGTACGTCTTCTTCACCGACGTTAATTTGAGCCGCAAATATGAATAAATGCGAGGCTTCCACCGATTGGGGTTGGTTATTCAGTAAAGGCTTCATTGCCTCACGATGAGGAGAATCGGGACCCATAACCCAAACTTTGAAGGATTGCAGTCCAAGGGAAGTGGGCGTTAAGCGAATGCTTTCAAGAAGCAAGTTCACTTGATCGTCGTTTAATTTTAATTCGGGATTATAGCGTTTTACGGCGTAACGCCAGTTCAGGTGTTCTAAGGATTCCATATATATAGGTAGAAACAACAAAATTGCTTCAAAAGTTTAAGGAATATGAAATATTGCGACGAAGTAATTAATTTCCTCCGAGAATCAAAGGCATGCCATCTTTGCCACTTCCGATAACTACTACTTTGGCATTGGGTGAGTTGGCGAGTTCTTTAGTCGCTTCGATACCCTTTTCCTTGAGGATTTTGTCGGTGAGTGAGGCGCTTAAAATAATATTGGCTTTGGCCTTTCCTTCTGCATCAATACGCTGTCTTATCGCTTCTTGTTTGGCTTTTGCCAATCGGAATTCGTATTCCAACGCTTCTTGTTCCTGCTTTAATTTGCGCTCAATAGCCCCTTTAATGGTCGGAGGCAAGGTTACGTCGCGAATCAAAATATCATTGAGTTGCAGGTATTGGCGGTCTAGGATTTTCTTGGTTTCATCAAAGATTTCTTTCTGAATAGCATCTCGTTTAGAAGAATAAATTTGTTCGGGTGTATAGCGACCCACTACGCTGCGGGTAGCAGAACGTACCGATGGACGTATTACGCGTTCGATGTATTCTTGCCCGCGTTTTTGATGTAATAATCCCAACGCTTCGTATCGAGGCTGACACCAAATAGAGGCTTCTAGTTTGATTTCGAGTCCGTTACTGCTGAGTACGGCTAATTTCTCAAACACTTCTTGTTGGCGCACCTCGTATTTGAACATTTTATTCCATGGGGCGATCAAGTGAAAGCCTTCGCCATAGGTAGTTTTGGTGTCTACACCCTTAGCAAAGGGTTTGTAAATGACGCCGGCATATCCAGAATCAATGGTGATGGTGGATTTTACTAAGAAAAAAATAACCAAAATTACACCGATAACGGTATATATGGTCTTTTTGGGCCATGTGCCCATTTGAGGCATTTCAAAGTTGTTTTCAGACATAGTGGTGAAGTTAGGTTGATTATACTAAACAGGCAAATAGGAACGATTTACGCAGTCATTAATCCGAGGAATAACGTATACTTGCGTATGAATAGAGTAAGTTTGTTCATTTTGTTCTTATTTGCTTTTGGCCACATAAGCGCCCAAGCGATAGACGGAAATACCACGGAAAGCAATGACTCCATAAAGGTTACGCCCAAATCAGATGTGCGCGAAACGAACCCCGCAGAGCTAAAATCGCATTCTGAACCCGTAATGCTTGTAGAAAAAATGGCGGTATTCAAAGGGGGCATGGACAAATTGTATGAGTTCGTTGGTGAAAAAGTGAAATACCCCAGGCGATGTATGGAGGCCGATATAGAAGGCGTAGTGATTTTGCAGTTTGTGGTAGAAGCCGATGGAACCCTTTCTAACGTGCGCTCCATTACCACCCATAAATCGTGTCCGGAAATGGATGCCGAGGCCATTCGCGTTATTAAAATGACATCCGGTAAGTGGATACCTGGATTGCAAAGAAACAAAGCGGTAAGGTGTAGTTTCCGATTGCCCGTTCGCTTTGATCTGGGTTGATTTAGGCTAAAAAAATTGATAGTTTTAGCATTTGAAATTTGCTATTTAATTCACAATTAGACAATTAAGTAGATTTAAATTTTGATTGTTCGATTTTTTTAGTAACATTTGAGAAATGTACTAAATACATCGGCCTATGAAAAAACTAATACTCTCAATTACATCCATCTTATTTGGAACCCAATTATTTTCTCAATCTACCGCCCTTCATTTCGATGGGGTGAACGATTATGTTAATATTACCAATCATAAGGACCTAAGCGGTCCGGATAAAATTACAATTGAATCTTGGATTAACGTTGATAATTTCAACAGTTCACCATGTAGCAATTGTGCACCTCTTGTATGGCACCAAGGAGGAAGTTATCGCTTTGGAACGGGGAACGGCAAAGGTCTTCATTTTGACCTTTCTGATGCTAATGGAACACAATCATTGAATATTATAACCTCAGTACTGAAAGATAGTGTTTGGCATCATATTGCGGGAACTTTTGACGGTACATGGATGCGGATTTATTTAGATGGGGTAGTGTTAGATTCACTACGAACCAAATTCACTTCAATAGGTTATAAATCTACTAATGCCGATGTTTGGATCGGGGATCCTCAAACAGGTTATGGAGGGATAGCCGAAGAAACACGTATCTGGAATTACGCCCGTAGCCCTAAGGAAATTAAAGAGGGCATGGTTACCACATACGACAATTCCTTCAAAGGGTTATTGCTGCAATACAGCTATGAAGATGGTAATCCTTATAAAGACAATACCAAGGTGTCTAGTGTATCGGACCAGAGTAGTTTAGGTAATAAGGGAAGCTTGCAGAATTTCGATTTAAAAGACAGTGCTTCCAATTTTGTAATTGGATTGGCATATTGCGATTCAACGGTTTATGGTTCAACTTCGGTAACAACGTGTGAGCAGTATAGACTTCCCTCTGGAAAAAGAACGGTATATAAATCTGGCACCTATAGCGATACTATTCGATCTTATCAAGGTTGCGATTCGGTAATTTCGATTAAGGTGGAAATACGGTATAATTCAGTGGGTAAGTTACGTGTGGTAGCCTGCGACTCTTTCAAAAGTCTGGCAGATAAGACTCTTGTATACCGCAAAAGTGGTAAATACCAAGAACGCATTCCCAATGCGGTAGGATGTGACAGCATCATTACCATTGATTTAACCATCACCAAGCCTAGTTCAACAACACTAAAGTATAATCAGTGCGGCTCGGTTACATTATCTGGAACGGGAAAAGTTGTGACCCAATCGGGTACCTATATAGATACCTTTATGGCATGGGGGGGCTGCGACAGCGTGATTATCCACGAAGTAAAAATATTAAAGAACAGTACGGCTACGGCCAATTTGGACTTATGCAGTTTCGTGGCATGTCCGACCGATCGAAATGTGATATACAAAAAGCCCGGCCTTTACTACGATACCATTTTAAATGCCGCCGGTTGCGATTCATTAATAACGTATAATGTAATTTCGGCGAAAACCACGGGGGAAGCCGACCTAACGGCGTGTAATTCCTTTAAAATGCCCGGCAGCGGCAAAATGTTAACTGAGTCGGGTACCTATCGCGATACGCTTTACGGCGCCAACTCGAAGGCTTGTGACAGTTTTGTGGTTATAAATTTAACCATTATCAAACCCAAAAACGAATCTGTGAATGTTACCGCCTGTGAGAGTTATACCTCTCCTGGTGGAAAGCGGGTTACCACTTCGGGGAAAATCTTTGAAACCTATAAATCGCATTTGGGTTGCGATAGTATCATCCAAACCATCAATGTAACTATTGTGAATGTAGATACCAAAGTCAATCGCGATTGGAATACCCTTATTTCTGCCTCAAAGGATGTTTCGGGTGCGTCTTTTCAATGGCTCGATTGTAAGCAAAATATGCAAAAAATTGATGGAGAAATTTTGGCAGAATTCACCACTACTGAATCGGGACAGTATGCCGTAGAAGTCACACAAGGGAAGTGTGTTGATACCAGTATTTGTGTCTTTTTTGCCTATACAGGCACGGAGGCGTTCGGCGATTTCCCCCTAAAGATATATCCAAATCCCAATGCCGGCAGTTTCAAAATCGACTTAGGAAAAGTGCTCAATGGAGCCCAAGTGCGGATTTATGATGTTACTGGAA
The DNA here is from genome assembly GCA_965659745.1 of Bacteroidia bacterium. Classification (GTDB taxonomy): domain Bacteria; phylum Bacteroidota; class Bacteroidia; order NS11-12g; family UBA955; genus VMCP01. Next base: position 18,282 of record CBFHXF010000022.1, on the reverse strand, counting down.
AGTGTGTTTGGGAGCGGGAGTATGATAGTTTGCTGGCCCAAACTGTGCAGGTAGACTTGGAATTCGGCGTGTATCAAATTCAGGTTAAGGGCGCGGATAAAACGTTCTCGACTTCGTTTGTGGTTGAATAGGGTGAAGGAATGGCGAGGTTTATGAGGGTAACCGCCTATTCGAAAATCTGAAAAACAATTGCTCATTGTTTACGCATAAAAGGGCCGTTTCCTAAGGAAGCGGTCTTTTTTTATATGGGCATGGTGATTTTTGTCGCATAAAAAGCTACAAGAGCGCATTAACTTCGTAAAATGAAGTTATTTAGTATTCAAAATCGCATAAAAGGCTTGTTGTTGGCCGGTATTTTATTTTTCGGGGGAAGTCACATCAAGGCTCAATCACTTCCGATAGCGAAGGCCAAGCACAATATTGTGATGCAATTAACGAGCAACGATGCCAAGGTTCACAAGGGCTTGGTGAAGCAGTTGAATAATTTGAAAGACGGGTGGGGCGGCGATTTGAGTGTGGAGGTAGTATTGCACGGTCCGGGGGTTGATTTCCTTAGAGACAGTTTAACGAAATTTGCTCCTGAGATTGCAAAGTTGAAGGCGCGCGGGGTGGTTTTTGCGGTTTGTGAGAATTCGTTGCGGGAGCGTAAGATTGACAAAAGCGAGATCATTGTCGGACATGAATATGTAAAGATGGGCATTGGTGAAATTGTAATGAAGCAGGAAGAGGGATGGAGTTACATCAAGGCGGGATTTTAGTGGCAATAATTCGAGTCCTTTAAGGGTACTGCTGATACACGGTGATCAATCGTGCTGGATAGGTTTGATTTGCGCAGAGGTCGAAATAGGGGTGGATAGATAGCTTGAAATTTGCCTTTTAAAAATCCTAAAAATGTGTATCTTTGCAGTCCTGTTTACGGGCCTATAGCTCATTCGGTTAGAGCAACTGACTCATAATCAGTAGGTGCTTGGTTCGATTCCAAGTGGGCCCACAAAAAACTCCGCAATAGCGGAGTTTTTTCGTTAATGAAGGATGTATGTTGTTATATATTGTATTCTTTGCGTTTGAATAAGTTTTATATCGGAGCTTGTCAGGATTCATTGTTAAATCGAATTGAAAAACACAATAATCATGGATACGGGAAGAATCGGTTTACAGCGGTGGCCTCAGATTGGGTACACAATTACCTCTCGCTAACCCATGATGCCCGTTATACCTGTTACCAAAAATCCTAAAAAAAAGCGGCCGCTTTGCAGCGACCGCTTTGAAACCACGTTTTCTAAAAAGGTTACGTTTAGTTATTCTTAATGATTTTTAGACGATCGATATTATTGCCACCTTCTACTTCTAAGAAATAAATCCCGGAAGGTAGATGTTTCATATTAACAGTCATTTCATTTTGATTTTGAGCATCTTGTGTAAATACAACCTGTCCGTTTGCATTAGATATTTTCAAACTTTCAATGTTATGCATTTTCGAAGTTACTACAAATATTCCTTCGGTAGGATTCGGACTTACCTGGATCCAATTTGCATTTAATGACTCAAAAGACAAATTAGTCACAGCGACACAATCAGAAGTATCAACACAACTTTGAACGGTTACTTCAACCGCATAATTCCCATTAACAGTTGGGGTGAATGTTTGTTGTGTTTCTCCTGTAATAGGCGTATAGGCGTTATCACAATCTAACCAAATATAACTGCCATTGGTTTGATCTGAACTTAATTCATTGCCATTTCGAGTTACTCCATTGTCTACTTGAATAATGGTAACGTCCATCGTTACGATACTATCGCATCCCAAAGCATTGGTAAATGTATCCTTGTAAGTAAGTGAATTACGCAAGGTATCACCGGTGTTGGTTACATAATAACCGCATGCTGAGATAGTTTGAGTGCTTGTAGATATTGGATTAATGGTAATCTTACTGATAATAACACTGTCACATCCATGCAAGGTAGTTAACGTATCAAAATAAGTTCCTGAAGTGCGAATCGTATCTCCAGAAATGCCTACATAAAAACCGCATGCAGTGTAGGTTTGAGTTTCTACGGATATTGGGTTAATTGTAATGGTACTGATAATAACACTATCGCATCCATTAACGGTAGTTAACGTATCGAAATAAGTTCCTGAATTGCGAATCGTATCTCCTGAAATCCCGACATAATAACCACAGGCGGTATAGGATTGTGGACTAATAGCGGGCAGGTTGATGGTAATGTCTGTAATAACAATGCTGTCACAACCGTTCACATTGGTGAATGTATCCATTATTGTAGTTGAACTCAAATACGTTTTTCCATTAAAATCATACGAACCACATCCTTTGAAATATTGCGTATCTTGAGAAGGATAATTTACGGTTATTTCTGTCATAATAATACTATCACACCCATGAATGGTATTTAAGGTATCATATAATACGGTAGATTTGGTATAGGTTTTGCCTTTGTATGTTGCTGAATTACAGCTTGAAACGCTAACGGTGTCCATATAGGTTGGATATAGGTTAACGTTATAGGTAATAATGGTATCGCATTCAATACCTGTGCCATAAAGTGTATCATAATAAACACCACTTTTGCTGAAGGTTTTTCCTGTTGTAGCGGTCACAGAATTGCCACAACCCTTTACATTGTAAGTGATTGGATTTGTGCCAATTGGAATCATTGACAATTTGGTAGTGTCAATGGCGTAGGAATACATCATGAATTCATCCATCATGGAGCCATTCTCCAAGGTAGTACTCGATGTATAGCCAGCAACTGCAAAGGTTGTGTCTACACCGGTTCTAATGGCCATAGAATCTGCATAGGTATAAGCTGATTCAAAAAGTTCGTCTTTGTAGGCTTTAATTACTTTGGCTCCAGCATCGTGTACAATGATTACTTTGTGTGGGAGCGTATCTGCGACCCCTTTTATCAGGAGACTAAAATTGTTCGTGCGCAAATATGCATTTCCCGCTCCAGATACTCCATTAGTGAAAAAACGAAAACTGCTGTAATAGGTATTGCTAAATAAATAACTCAAACTTTGAGTTTTAAACCCGTCCATCCAAAATGCAATAGTCCAAGATTTATTTAAATCTAATCGAACATCGGTAACTACACGGTTTCCAGCGCTGCTTGCACCATTACCTAGAAGGCCAGTTCCACAAGCGGCAGTTCCACCTGTTTTTAATCCTAATACGGTTACCGAATCCGAATATTTCGAGGCATTAGACGCATAATTTTTTAATTTTCCAGTTGAAGATGGAGATGTATTAAACTTCAAATTTAAAACATCCGGTAGAGTTTGTGCATTTACGGTGCCCATTTGCAAAAATGTTAAGCCAGCCGCAAAAATTGTTTGTAAAATTCTTTTTTTGAGGTTTTTCATAGTGATATTTTTTAGTTTTCCTGAGAAATACAAGGAGGAGTAAATTAAAGTAGCAAAGTTAGTGTTTAATTTTGTTTAACCCACTCTTTGGTGGATTCTAGATATCCCATTTTATAACATTCCCTGAATGATACATTTCATCTCATTAGTGGTTGTTCTGCCTCGCAGTTTGCCGATTTAATCGTTCCACTTTTACGCAAACCGCTTTTAAATTTCAGAATCGCATCTTTATTTAAGTATCCCATTTTTTTGGCATGAATAGCTACGAGATTTCGAAGACCCTATAAATAAACGCTAAATATTTTGATTGGGTTAAAGTTTTGTAATTCAATTTTTTACTGATTACTTTGGTATGTGAAAGTAAATAGGACCAAGTAAAATTCTATCTAAATATTCCCCCTTGTGTGCATGGAGCTCAAAGGGGATAATAGTTTTCTATAAACCCCAAGATAACTATTGGGTAATGGATTTTTCAGGCTGTGATAAGCCCGAAAATGTGTGTTTTACGCGTTCAAAAAGTATACTATGTTATATTGGGATGGATTGAATTCGAATCAAGGTTATTCTTATAAAAGGAAGTGTCAACCTTGTAAAATTGTGCAGAATACTTTTGGAATTCACATTTTTGAATCTCCGGTATGCCTATCGTTTGTGATGTTACACCAAACACAAAATAAGCCGCCCGAAGGCGGCTCTTTTTTCCAAATCATTCCAAAATATGATCAATAATTATTTTACAAACTCCATACGTTCAACTTTAAATCCTTCATTCACATTTCCGGTGAAGGTAAGTTCTACGGGAAGGTTTTTTCCACCACTTTTCTTTTTCACCGTATGTTTAATTCGAGCGTACCTCCAAAACCCAATTCGACAATTTTTTGTAAGGTTGAAATTCGGGCCTCTTTCACGTTGTTTTCTATTTTGGAAATGTAAGACTTGGTAGTACCTGCTTTTAATGCCAATTCCTCCTGCGTCATACCCAGTTCAATTCGCGTGGTTTGAATTAATGCTCCAATTTTGAAGGATTCAAAACCGTTTTCTAATGCGTCTCTTTTGGGTGTGCCAATTTCACCTTAATTATGGATTTTAAATTCTTCTAATGTTGTGGTTTCAGGATTGATTGTTTTCATGAACATTCAAACCTACAAAAGTTTCACTTAAGTGCAATATTTTCGTTTAGTTTTTATGTGGTTGCAAAATTACTAAGTCATTTTGATCTGTTTTTTTACGTGTAAAAATGAGAGTAGTTTTGTTTTGCGATTTTCGCAAAGCTTTACTCCGGCAAAACCCACGCCTCAATATTCAATAACTGAATAACTTTGTGGTTTAATACTCCTTGAATGTTGTACATTGGTTTAGTGAAAAGTTGCTTTTGCTAATGGCAGAGAATCTGATTTAAGCGGAAGTCTGCATAAAAAATCAAAACAGTAGCCGTTTTATCAAGACATCACAAGCCATTATCAAAACGTGCAAATGTTGCAAGTTTTGATAATATTCCCGTGAATGGCTTAAAACTTGAAATTTTCAGAACAATAACCATAAAATTGGCACAGTTATACCGCTAACGTCCGGGGGAGCCCAGATGGGCCCACGATGAAAATCAAGGGGTTGCCATTTTTGCCTCGACCAACTCCGAATTGCACTTTTTTAGTGCGTTTTTTTGAAAAATATGCACTATTGCTTGTGCATTATGACTATATCAAATACGGTTATTTGAATGTAGTTCCATTATTGGCATTTGGTCTGACCTATTAGGATCTTTAAGTGGCTATACGATCTCTCGTTTTTTCGGTCAGAAAATACCCACCTGTCTGAGGTGCCTCACCCTTGTATTTTATCATTCCGTACCCTTTTAACATTCTTAAATAACGCTCGAGCGTTTTTTGTGTCATGCCAGATTTTTTTTGCAATTCCGGAGTTCGACTTCCTTCATTAATAGCAATAATTTGGATTAAATTGATAAGCTTTTTCTCGACCCCTTTTGTAGCACCCTCAAAAGCACCCTCAAAAGCACCCTCAAAAGCACCCTCTTTTATTCTTTTGGGAATTGGCACTTGCACAGAAAATACATTTCCCTCAATGAACAATGGCTGCCCCTTACCCACATAATCTTTGATCATAGTAAATACATTTAATACTCCAGAACCCAGTTCATCAACTCTTCCCAATTGGATGAAAAACTTTGCCAAGATTGGGTTTTTGGGGAAAGGCGTAAACTGTGTCGGATCAATTGGACCTTCTCCATGAGGGTTGTTTGCGTTCTCGCATACCACTTGATCATTATAAATAACAAAGGTGCAAGGATGTGCATGGGTATATTCTCGGTGAACGATTAAATTGGCAATAACTTATCTGAAAAGTTGCTTTTTATAGTGGCATAGAATCTAAATTTAAGCGGAGGCCTGCATAAAAAATCAAAAGAGTAGCCGTTTTGTCAAGACATTATAAGTTATTATCAAAACTTGCAAGTTTTGATAATGGCACTTATTTATGATTTGTGAATTATGTAAATAGATCTCATTATTTGGATAAACTAGACGCGTATCGCGATAAAGACCTCATCAAAGTAGTTACCAGTTTGAGGCGTTCTGGAAAATCAACGACAAATAACCTAAGTTCGTCTTAACAAGCGATTCATTCACCTTAGATCGCAACGGAATCATCCATCTGAATGTATTCAATTGGTTATTGATGAACTCGTAAGGATTACTTTTTTCGCATTTCGACTTTTTAATAAAATTCATTAAATATCGATATTTTTGTTCCATGAACTTAAGATTAACCCTCCTTACAGTCCTCCTTTTTTTTCTCTCGGGGGAAGCCCTTTCACAGCGCGCCAACACAAGCAGAAGCACCGGCCGAGCAAGGGTGTCTTCGACCAAAAAGAAAATTACCGAGAATAACATCATCGGTACATGGCAATTAGTAAGGTTCAAACATGGCCCTCAAACCAAAAAACGCAAACCCCTTACCAGCTGCGATACCGCCATGCCTTGGGTGTTTTATAAAGACAGCGCCACTCGTAAGTTATTCGTAAAATGCCAGTCGATAGAAAACTGTGATGAATACGGATTTGAAAGCGAATGGCTGTTCAATACGACCAGTTTGATTATTAAGAAAACAAAAATTATGGGTTTTGGAGGCATCTCCTCCAGCGGAAAGTTCAATATCAAAGAACTAACTCCGGAAAGTATGGTGCTCGAATTCATGAAGCATCAATACGTGTTTCGTCGAATAGAATAGGTCATTTTCACCCCTTTTCATGAGCAGACAAGCGGATATAATTTCAAAAAACTGCCGAAATATTGCCCTTTTTTGTCACATCACAGGATTTTAATTAGGACTTGCCAACACCGCTTGATGGTACGAAATGGCATTCCATGTAAATTTGTGATACCATTTATTATGATTTTGTTAAATAGTCCATTTTATCCAACATTTGGCGGTACTTCAAGGCGTTTCCTTTCGTTTTTATTCATTCATCTTTGTTTTACGGGAAGTATTTTATCACAGATAGGAATAGGAACAACTACCCCCAATTCAAGTGCGCAGTTAGATGTAACTGCCTCAAATAAGGGATTTTTGCCACCGCGAATTGCCCTAACGGCCTTAAATGACAACAGTACCATAAGTTCTCCTGCAACGGGATTATTAATTTATAATACCGCTACAGCTGGAACGGCTCCTAATAATGTGATACCCGGGTATTATTTTTGGAATGGAAACAATTGGTCGCTAATTTCAGGATCTTCTGGAAATGTAACGGGAATAGCCAAATTTTATAATAATTCCTCACAGAGTTATACCGCAAGTATGAATGTGGCGTTAAATACTACAGAAACGAATAGTATTTCATCTTATGTATCACTTTCAAGCAATGGTATTGTTTTAGAACCTGGTGTTTATGAGTTAGAAGGTAGCGCAGGAGGCACGGTGTCAACAACATCCGGCGATACCCGGGTATATACCGGTTTTTATAATAATACATCGGGTAGTTTTGTAGGACAAGGTGGACAGTCTGCCTCGGGTAACGCAGGTAATCATAATGGTTTGGCTTATAATTCGGCCACTGTTACCTTAACGCTCACATCCAAGACCACATTCTATCTAAAATTAAGTAATGGAATCAATGTATCTTCAATCTCTCAACCTTCGGACTATGGATCTACCGATTTAGGTCGTGCTTGGGTAATTGTTAGAAAATATCAATAGTTTCTTTATTAACCAAGAAAATAATTATCGAGGTTTGTGCACCGCACTTTGAATGAGCAATCTTCTAACCCTATGATCATTGGTAGAGGCACCTGTCCAAGCCCCTAGTCCCACATAATCGCCACCTGCGGTGAAGGAACCAAGTTGAACCGTGCCCAGATATTCTCCGTTATTGGTTTTTACATCTAAAAAGCGGGTTCCGTCTGCGTTTTTGCCAAAAAATAGTTCGTGAACTTGCCATTGTCCATTATCTAGACTCGTAACAGCCGCTAATGTTTCAAGGAGAGTGCCGTTTTTATATATGTAAACGTTTTCATTTAATTCATTGAAAAAAACAGAGATACCACCGGCAGTTGCACTTTGAGTCGCACTAGATCCAACCGCCGTTGATGTGGCTCCCCAGAAAAGCCAAATTCCATCGGCACCGGTACCACCACCGGCATAATTTTGCACCGATAGGGTTAAAGGGGCGTTCCAATCAATGTCTTTTTCCCAATATACTTTGCCATTTTGACCAGTATTTGCTGGGGTTAACTGTACGTAGTTGCTTTGCCACGATGCATTGCCCACAAATGTAGCCCCTAGTCCATTAGACGTTGGATTTCCCTCGATATAATTCCAGTGGAATTCACCGGGATTGGCTGTCTGGTCTTCTAAGCGTTGCCAAAAAGTTCCATTCCAATAGTAATATCCGGGAGTAACATTGTTGGGAAATGTACCTGCGGTGGCCGTATTGTAAATTAATAAAGAGGTAGCAGGAGCGCTTACAGGCGATGCGGATGTAATGCTACTCAAGGCTACTCGGGGAACCAAAACCCCTTTGGTGCTCGAAGTTACATCCAACTCGGCAGATGCCGCTGGGCTTGAAGTTCCAATACCTATTTGGGCATTTAAACTTCCCCCAAAGAATAACATTGAAATTATGGCGAGTGCCCGATTTGTATTTTTCATGATTCTTTAAATTATAAGAAAATAAGTATGGTATTGTTTTGAATTAACGCGGTTTATGAACCCCTGATTCTATGAGGATGCGGCGCACATCGTGATTGTTATTGGCACCACCCGTAACCGCGCCTAAGCCAAAATAATCGCCCCCAGCGCTGTAAGAACCCAGTTGTACGGTACCCAAATAGAAGCCGTTATTGATATAGATGTCGACATATCTCGTTCCGTCTTGATTTAAACCAAAATACACCTCTTGGACTTGCCATTTTGCATTGTCTAAATTGGAAATATTCGAGAATGTGTGTTGGAGCGACCCATTTTTGTACACTAGTACCCGGTCAAGATATTCATCGTACCAAATTGAAATACCTCCGCTTGCATTATTATAAAAGCCTGAGGCACCCACGGCCGAAGACCCTGCACCCCAAAAGAGCCAAGTGCCATCGGCCCCATTTCCACCACCTGCGTAAGTTTGTATGGAAATATGCAAGGGGGCATCCCAATTAATATCTTTTACCCAATAAACTTGTCCGTTTTGTCCATTACCCGCCGTAGTGAGTCGCACGAAGTTGCTTTGCCATGAGGCGTTACCCACTAGCGTGGCGCCCAAGCCGTTTTGAGTTGGATTTCCCTCTACGAAACTCCAATGAAACTCTGCGGGATTGCTCGTTTGGTCTTCTAAGCGTTGCCAAGCGCTGCCATTCCAAAAGTAATAACCAGGCTTGACATTGGATGGGAAAGTGCCTGCTGTGGCCGTGTTGTATACCAATAATGATGTGGCAGGAGAACTCACAGGCGATGCCGAACTCAAACTTGTTAAGGCTACCCGTGGAATTAAAACGCCCTTATCCGTAGATGAAACTTCCAATTGCGAGGAAGCGGCAGGACTGGTAGTTCCTATTCCGACCTGGGCAAATACGTTTTGTGCAAACAAAACGGCTAAAACCGCTAAAAAAGCTCTAATCGAAGTCGTAAGGTTTAACATTTTAAGTGGGTCTTCTCCAATGCTTGTGGTTCAAAGGAGTAACAATTTTACAAACTAGAATCGATAAATTGTGGGCCTGGTGAACAGGGGGGGGTGAATTTTGTGTGAGGATACAATTTTGTGACAAAATCAAGCGATTGTATTCCTCTCAAAACAGGCTATTTGACAATCCAATGCCAAAAACGTTGGTGGATTTTGGGTATGGCTACTCCCATTAAGGGCACGAGCATAAGGGTTAAAATCAATGTTTTTAGCAGTTGGGGAAGGTTTTGAATGATCGGAAACAAAAAGTAGAAAAGGATATTAATTACCGGATAAATAAACGCCCAACTGAGGAGCATCATCTTCCATTTTTTAGGTTGTGGTTGTTCTTGCATGTTTTTAATCTTTGCAAAGGTAGAATTGATGTATGAATTTATTGTGATAGGAACTTGAATTAGAGTTATTTTGCAGGAATGGATTTTCAAATTCGTAAAGGCATAGAAAGCGACTTAGAAGGAGTATTGGCCCTTATTAAGGAATTGGCTGTTTACGAAAAAGCGCCTCAGGAGGTTACGATTTCATTGGAGCAGTTGCGTGAGGATGGATTTGGCACTCGACGCCTTTTTGAGTGTATCATTGCCGAATTTGAAGGCAGGGTAGTAGGAATGGCGTTTTATTATTTTCGATATTCTACGTGGAAGGGGAAATTTTTGTACTTAGAAGATTTTGTCGTTTCGGAAGCCTTTCGGGGCAAAGGGATAGGCGCTAATTTATTCGACGCCGTGATGCAGGTTTCTCTAAGTGAAGCGTGTGTGGGAATGACGTGGCAGATTTTAGATTGGAACGAACCGGCTTTGCACTTTTACAAAAAATATGGCGCGCATTTAGACGGTGAATGGATCAATGGGCGCTTGATGCGCGGAGAAATTGAATTATTAATTAAGCCCAAAAATTAGCTGTTTTTAGCAAAGTAACGCTGTTTGTTTTTGATTTCCTTTTCATATTGTGGCGTATCTAAGGTGAAACTTTTCGTTTGCCAAAAATCAACCAAGTTCAAATAAGATAGTTTCTTAACCAAAGAACGTTCGCTTTGCCACCAATTCGTGGTAAACTCCCCATGAAATCCTAATGCAACCCCGCGAAGAACGAGCGACTGCAGGATTTTTTCATATTTGCTATGATGCAGTACTTTATTGGTATCGAGCAAAACCACATTCACATTGTTTTTTACAAAGTCCCAAACGGAACTTAGAAAGTCGTTCCAATGGATGCCTCTAGAGCACTTAATATATAAAACTCGGGATTCCCCAATTTCAGGGAAGGACCAGCTCCATTTGGAAATATCGTGTCGAAGAGACATATCCATATAGTAAAACCAACTGGCTTTTGCGGGAAGTTCATGTAAAAAGGGACCCAGCCACGAACTGGGGTCATACACGCGGTCTTCTACAACATAGGGTATTCCAATTCTACATGCTTTGAATCTCTGACTAGAGAGATATTCTGCATAACGTTCACGGGTTTGATTGATTAAGTCTGTATTTGCGAACATTTCAGCCGTCAGAAGAACGGTGTCTTCTGCGTATAAGTTGCCGAGTGGAAGGTTCATACCCATGTTGTAAAAGTTTCAATTTACCCAAAACGATGACCAATCATTTGGGAACAAGCAAGGCAAAACTACCAAGTTTTGGGTAAGAAGTTACATTTTGTGACTATGTCAGCATGAGAAATAGTATAACAAAAATATCCTAAAAATGCCCTTATTTTATACTTTTTTTTATGATGGGTAATTGTAAAGTATTGTTTTACAGTAAGTTGTTGCCTTTTGTTTTGATTTCGGCAAGAAATTCAAGAGTGACTTCGATTTTCTTCTCCGCGGAAAGCGCTTTGAGTACTTTTGTTTTGGTATTTCGAACGTGTTGTTCGGAAAGTGACATAAGGGCGGCAATTTCTTTTACCTTATGTCCATTAAGTAGATAAGCCAAAAGACTTTGTTCGGTTTGATTGAAGTTTTGAATGCATGTAAAATGATCTAAAAGGAAGCTGATATCGTCAATGGTTTGGATTTGTTGCATTTCTAAGCTCCATTCGCCCTTTAACTCGGTAATAGCATCTATTTCTTTGCGGGCTTGAACGATTTCGGGATTCTTGGCAAATTCAGAGTTTTTGAGTTTTTGGGAAATCTTTTCAAGACGCTTGTTTACTGCTTGATTTGCGCTTATTAAACGTTCCGCAAATTGCTTTTTATTTAAGTTTATTTCGCTGATGTTTCGACTGTTTTGGATTTCTAAGCGGAGTTTTTGGATGGTGATCTTCTTGTTTTTTTGATAAAGAATAAACCATCCGACTAATAAAACAAGCACCAAAATGGATCCTATAAATAAAGTAAGATAAGCTCTGTTTTCGGCGCCTTCTACCTCTAATTTTAGTTTTATTTCTTTGTTCTCGTTATGTAAGTCGTGAATTTTGATTTGGTTTTTCAGGTCATTTTGGAAGCTTTTTGCGCTCGAATTGCTGATTTCGAGTTCCGATTTTAAATGCTGAATGAGCCAATCAGAACCTTCTTTGGTTCCGGATTTATGAAGATAAAGAAGATTGGAGAGGGTACTTTTGAGTTTCTTATTTGGGTTGTTTTTAAACCGGTTGTATAAATCAATTAATTCTGCGTAAGAAAGCGTATTGAATTTTTGCGTTTGAGCAAAGTTAAGTAGGTCAGACCAAGGTAATAAATACTCTATTGGGTCTTTGAGTATTTTGGATTTATATGATTCGAATAATTTATTGAACGCATTTTTATCGTTTTGATACACGTAATAAAATAAATATTGTTGATTCAGCATTGTTTCGACTACTTCCCCCACTTCTTTAACCTCAATTTTGTCGAGATGGTATTTGAACGAGTCCATCTGTTGGGTTTTCCAGAAATAATGAACGCGATTGATATCGTAGATGCTTTTTTCGTAGGTGTTTTTGGGTTTGAAGAGATTGCTGTATTTCTTATATAATTGAATGGCATCTTTACCTTCACTGTCTACTAAGGCACAGGTAATGATATTATTGATGAGCATGGGCACTTCGGTTTTAAGTGCTTGTGCAGTTACCAATGCTTCTGTGAAATAGGTTGAGGCAATGTCAAACTCTCGCAAATCAAAATAAATCGTACCTACATTATTGGCACTGCGGAGTAACCAGGGTTGGTTATCTTGCGATTTTGCAATTTGATAAGATTGGATATATAGCTTGAGAGCTGTATCTAGTTGATTGTTCAGGTAATGATAAAATGCACGGGCTTGGAGGGCAGATAATTGAATGTCGATCTGATCACTTTTTACGTCTATTAAAAAAGTGAGTGCCATGGAGTCTCGTTGTTTATCAAGATATCTCCAACCTTTATATAGGTAAAGGGCAGATTTTAAGTCTTCATTTTTGTTCCATTGCGGATGTTCTTTTATTTTCTTCTCTAAATATTGGTCCTCGTCAGGGGTAATATTCCTGCAATAGAATAGGTATGCCGTTACGGCCTTATAACCAAGGGTATCGGTTTCTAAAGCGTTTTCAATTTTATGCCAGGTAGAATCGATCGATTTTAACGTTGCAGGTACGGGCACCTGTTTTGTGCATCCAGTTTGTAATAAATTGAATAATAAAATGATAGTTGTAGCGATGAAAAATGAATGCCTCTTAATCATAACAAATTAGATATAGTTGCAAGTTACGGAGAGTTCTTTGAAAATGTTGTTAAAGGTTTGTGAAGGAGTATGTTTATTGAATAAAAAGGGATTTTCAGAAGTATCCAAAAAGAAATATAAGCAAAAATCGCATGTGGTCTAATTTGATTTGCAATTATTGCAAATCTGATATCATTCATTGCGGTGTTAACTTAAGATTAAAGTAAATTCGCATTAATTATTACTGATTTGCATGAAAAAACAACTGCTTTATTTCGCTTTTTTAGGGATTTTTACGTCAAGAATTTCTAATGCTCAAAATGTTTTTCTTAAAGGGGAATTTGTAGAAATAGGAGTACACCCTGCGGGTTCTTTTGGTTCTTCAACGGCAGCGCCTAGTGGCTACCATAGCAATGCTCCGGGCGATAAGCTCGGGTTTATTTGTGATATAAATAAAGACGGTTGGAATAAAGGCACTCCTAAATTGATGGGAGATTATTTTGTGCCCGGGCTTCCAGAAGAAGGCTGGGGTATGCAATGGTTCAGTAATGCCTCAGGAACCGTAAAAACCGATTTTTATAATTTTGGATTGATGGATGCTCATGAGGTAAGTACCGTTTCGCATCAAAAAATCAAAACCAAAGGCCGTGAGCAATCTCAGTGGATAGGCAATGCGTCAAAGGCAGGTCGATCGGCACTAGTATACCAAACGGTTACTTTAGATAGTTTGGCTCAATATTTTACGATCAATGTTTTAATAAAAAATACAAGCTCAGATACTTTATACAATTTGGGCTATTATCGGAATGTAGACCCCGACAACGAGCAACTACTTAAAGGCCGTTACGATACATATAATTACATACAACATCAACCGGGTTGGTGGGGTAATGAAGATAAGGCGGCAGTAGTGGCTTACGGGGCCGCATACAAATCGCCTTGTATTTTAGGAACCATAGATAAACGTGCTCATGTGAGTATTGGAGGGTTCTCGGTTAGAGATATTAATGAAGTTTTTAATTACAAAGACACGACTCAAACCCAAGCGAATCCGCACTATCAAGACGAAGCCATTTCGATTGCCTTTACTCTTGGAAATATAGCCCCTGGCAAATGTGTAGCGCTGTCATATTATTACGCCTTGCAAAATATAAATCCAGAAGACATCACCTTTCCCGTTAATACCCAGTTTGATATATCCGACGATGGTTTTAATACCAGTCAATCTTTTCTCGGGGGAAATCTTTGCGTGCGTGATACCGTATTGAACTTTGCAGTAAAGACGAACGGCATGGGCTCTTCTTTCATTGATAAAGTATACTGGGATGCCAATTTAGATGGGAGCTATGAACTGGAAGGCGATACCGTTCAAATAACCTTTAATGGATGGCAAAAGCATAAGTTTTCCCAACGCATTATTTTTTGTGATGGATCGAAATTAGATTCAACCTATGAACTTTTTATTGAGCCTAAACCCATCATTCGATTCAATGCTACCTCGCCGAGTCCTTGCTTTGATGAACACACGTTTACATTTGAAAATAACTCTTACTGGATCAAAGATTCCATACAGCAATTTACGTGGCGTTTCGAAGGGGGCGAAGATTTTACGGGCCCCGTACCCTCCACTTATGCGTTTGATTCGTTCTCTAATGAAAAGTGGATCCGCTTGGTGGCTCAAACAACTATTGGTTGTGTAGACTCTAATCAGATTGCAGTTACACTTTCACCTAGCCCAAAGGTTAGTCTTCAAGTTACTGATTCTGCTCAATGTTTAACGGGTAATAATTTTGATGCTCAGCTTAAGGCTACAATCAGTGCGGGAACCCTACGACCGCAAATAAATTGGCAAGGGGGATTGAAAGATACCCTTTGGAATGCACAACACACGTTTGATACTTCTGGATTCTTTAAAATTGTAGGCCGCGTGATCAGTGAGAAAGGATGTGAGGCTTTAGATACACAAACCATTGAAGTATTTCCGCAACCCGTAGCCGATTTTGAAGTGAACGACAGCAGTCAATGTGTGCAAAATCAATTTTTCAAATTCACCAATAGCGCGCATGCCATTGGAGGTGAGTTTACGCATACGTGGGAGTCAATAAATGGCGTTTCAAATACGTTCAACTATGAACCTACCTTTCAAGGAAGTGGACGAGAGTGGGTGAAATTAAGTGTAATTTCTCTGCAGGGCTGTGTCGATAGCATGGTAAAATGGGTAAATATAAATCCGGCACCTGTGGCAATGGTGGAAAGTATATTAGATTCTCAATGTTTAAAGGGAAATCAATTTGTATGGGAGAATAAATCAGTAGGGTCAGAGGAAGGGCACTCCTTTTGGTCTATTCCAACGCTGAATGTGAAGGACTCTACGGTTAATAATAAGTGGACGTATTCATTTAATAATGTAGGGGATTATGACCTTATTTTAATTACCGAAAATCAGTTTGATTGTCGCGATACCATTGCTACAAGCGTTAAGGTACATCCGCATCCAATTGCTAAGTTTTCGGCATCTTCAGTGGTTTGTTCTGGTTCGGAGTTTACGGTGGTTAATGAAAGTGAAACCACGGGTGGAAAGACCGAATTTACTTGGTTTATTAATGAGAACATAATCGATGGTTTGGAGTTGAAACCCGTGGTTTTTAATGGTGTTGAAACCTTTAATGTAAGGTTGAAGGCCGTTAATGAATGGGGCTGCACGCATGATACTGTGCTTAAGGTAGAAGTTATGCCTAAATCTTTTGCAGAGATCAAAACCTTTACAGAAATGCCCTGTGCGAACAATAACACCTTTGAATTAGCCCTAGTTTCAAAGAATGAAAATATCCGTTTGATTCAAAATAAATGGCAATGGGAAGACGGGGTTGAAGTTGAGGGTGAACGAATTAGTAGAAAACGGTTAGCGCCGGGAGTACATACGGTCAAAGTACATACCCTCAATAATATGGGTTGTAAAGACACCTTAGAAAAGCAGGTGGAAGTGTTAGCAAAGATCAATTTGAATGCCAATGCCAATACCGTATGCATTCCTCAGGCCAATCAATTTACAGGTCAATCTAATGTTGCCAATGATGAAATCACGAAAGAAATATGGCAAGTGGCAGGACAGGAGTTTTACGGTAGTGTCGCGAAAAAGTTTTTACGAACACCGGGTACATATGATATTATCTACATGGTAGAAACTGCAAAAGGTTGTAGGGATACTCTTTATATTAATGGAGGGGTTACGCTTAAGGCAAAACCTAAAGCGGCTTTTGAGTTGGATTCTTTTTATTCTGAGGGAATGGGAATGAGTTTAGTTTTGAAAAACAAATCATCAAAAGATGTTGATCAGTGGGGTTGGTCGTTTAACGATTGGGAATTTAGTGCCGATGAACATCCCACGTTCTTATTTACGGATACGGGGGTAGTAAACATGACTTTAATTGTAGGGAATTCGGCGGGCTGTTACGATACTGCATTTCAAGAGATGGGTCCCTATTTCCCGATTTTCTATTTGCATATTCCCAATGCATTCACCCCGAATGGAGATGATGTGAATCAAAATTTCAAACCCGTCATCAATAATTATTTGATGAAATACAATTTTGAAATTTACAATCGCTGGGGTGAGTTATTATTCACAACGGAAGATCCAAATGCAGCCTGGGACGGTACATTCAATGGCAAGCCTGTTCAAGAAGGCGTGTATGTCTATATTTTGTACGCGACCGATTTAATGGGGAATTTCCACAAAGAAAAAGGAGATGTGACGTTGCTCAGGTCAAATTAATACTAGGATAGCGTTGCTAAGGCCAAAACCAAAAGTTGATGGCATCCTTACAATCAAACTCAGGCAAGGTCAAAGGTCAAATTAACAATTTACCCTTAACCATTAACAATTATTTAAGGTTTTTCCAAGGCACAAATACCTCCACAATACCTTCGCTGTAAGGAGCAATTTCGTAAAGACCGAATGTGGTATGAATTCCTAAATCTGTGAAATAGGTATTACCTCCTTCCGAATCAAATTCTTTGATCCAATAGCCATGTTGATCTAGTGGGTCCTTTTGAGGTATGCCTTTGGCAATTTTAAAGCTTTGGGTCATGGCTTTAGGAAGGGCTTTGATTTGCTTTTTTGTGAGCATTTGTTCAATCTCAACGGCCTGATTTTTTTCTTTACTCCAGGTATTGTGGTACTGAAAATACATGCCATGAGCTCCGCCAGTATATTCACTTTGAGTGGTTTCAATTACATTGTATTTTTCAGAGTCGTAATGAAAATTATTGGTGATGTCCAAGCTTTGATTTGTTAAGTAATCCGTAGAGTTGGCTTTATGTGCATCTAATACAGACGTGGTGAATTGTGCAAAAAATGTATCTGAAATTCTTTGCATTAAATGCAAAAGTTGCGCTGGATGTCCGTTTACCGTTCGAGGATCTACGGGTTCATCGAACCGTATGGCGCTAGAATTTTCGGCTCCTAATTGAAATCTGTGTAGTTGCTGAAACTGGGTTTTCCGAGTATATTCATCATGTTTGTTGGCGCCATTGGGCCATAAGAACGTAAAAGATAATTCGGCATCTTGGTAATATTTTTCAGTTTCGAAGCTTTTACCTTTATTGAATAGGACCTCTCGAGCCTCGACTTTTTTGTGGTATCGAAACATATCGATCGGATTGGTAGTTCGGATCACATTTACGGAAAGTTCTTTACCGTTTTTCTCCCATTTGCCAAATAGTTCATTGTGGAAGATTCTCAGGGTAAAGGTTTCTTTTTCTTCCTTGCCGCCATAAACGGTTTCTAAGGTGTAGCCTGAATCGTTGGTACTTCCATGCAAAGCAATAGGTACGCCGATTTTATGGTAATAATAACGGCCTTGAATTTCTTTATTGAAAACCTCAAAAATCAAGGTAATTGGATATTTGTCGATAGACCCATTGAAAATCAGGCATTGTCCTTTTTCAATATGTTTATTTTGTTGGGCAAAGCTATTAAGAGCGACGCTTAGAAATAGGCTATAAAGGAAGAGGCGTTTCATGGGGTAAAGATATAAAAGGAAAGAGATTTTTAAATGAAATTATTGTATCAAACCTTTCACGTCAGAGAAATTGGCCAAATT
>CBFHXF010000021.1:23819-31081 GCA_965659745.1 Bacteroidia bacterium | reverse complement strand
TGAAACCATTCATATTCATATTGTTACTCTCCTTGCTGGGTATTTCCAATGCCCAGCAAGGAAATCATTTGGTGGTGCAGGGTTTTGATGAACAGATTAACAATATTACTTTACCGTTTACAGAAGTTCGAAATAAGACTGTATACTATGATATTTGTTTTAATAATCCTGAAATAGAAATTACTACAATCAATTCTAGTAGTATTAAGTATAATTATTACGGGAATCCACCAACATGTTCGCGTGTAAAAATTTCAAGTGGCTATCAAAGCATTTCAAATGAAAAAGGAGAATTACTCGGATTTATATTTAATAATATACTATATGCAAAAAACGGGGATTCAATTGATTACTTAACACAATATGGTGGGAGAAGAGGTATAGCCTCAAATATTGGAGTTTCAGATACTTTTGTATTGTATTTTATTGGCGGGAAAAAAGATTATAGTGCAATTGATTTCGAAAGACAGTTGTATGAATCAAACAAAAATCCATTTCCTCCCTACCCGAAGGATTCATTTTTTTTAATAGAATCAAAATACCATGGAAATAAGTTAATTTCAAAGAATAGAATTAAAGGGTTTGCGGGTTACGGCAAATACACGAGTTTGCAGAGTAATGTAGTTTTTTTCAATACAAAATCTAATAAAGGTAAGATTCAATTTGTTTGGGATAGATACTTGTATGAAGTGGATATTTCTAACAATTATTCTACCAAATATAAACAAATCATTTATACCAATTCTATTGATAGAAATTATTATATATGGTTTGATTATCAAGGGGCAATGTCTACACCTTGTGAATTAGTGATTTCGCCTTCAGGCAAATGGACTGTGTTTAATTGGTATTATTCACATTTTTTTAACAACAATTATAGATATTCAATTTCAAAAGTAATATTAATTGACAATGAAAACGATTTGCTTTTTAATGAAATATTAAATGATTCAGGAAGAATTGATGAAAATATGACTTTTTGGAAAAATGCTGTATTCAAAAAGAATGATTCCATATTTTTACTTCGGCAGATAAAATTGTTTCCCGAAAATAGAAGTGCAAATTATAATGATATTGCAAAAATTATTGAAGTTAAAATTCATGATAATTATAATGAAAAGGAAGTTGTCAATCTGAAATTAGATTCAATTTATACTGGTAGTTTTTTCTCTGATGCATTTGATCCTATTTCTGATTTAATGTTAGCACCAAATGGTAAAAATTATTCATTCGTAAGTAATTATATTCTGAAAAAATCTGCAGATGGTGATAGTTTGTTGTACGTGCAGTATAAAATTGCTGAATTTGTCAAGAGGGGTACTGACTATACTATAAATACGCCAATATTAGTGTTAGAGGGAGTCAATGTGGATTATTACCGTCCTTACCCTTTTAGTAACATGGACAAAATCTACTTCCCAGCCACCCCCATCCCGTACCACTACATCAATTTCACCAATAAGAGTTTGTGCAATGATTTGACCTATGAATTTACCAATGAGTCCGATACCAATTGGTTTGATCATTTTATGTGGTATTGGGGAGATGGCGACTCCAGCGCGAGCCATAAATCACAACCCGTAATACGGCATCAGTACAAGCAGCCAGGTAAATATCGGGTGTTGTTGAAGTCTATCACCGCCGCCGGCGGTTGGGTCTGGTATTCAGATTCAGTAGAAATACTCTCAGAACCCATTGCCAAATATCATACCGAAAATACCGTAGGTTGCCAGTGGATAGCCGTGGAATTTGCCGACTCTTCCATGTTGGAAAAGAAAGCCCATATATGGACATGGGACTTTGGGGATGGTAGCGATACAACCTTGAATTCTAACAACAATCTGATGCCTAGAAATAAGAATATCAAACATACCTATATCACATCGGGGAAATTTGAGGTTCAATTGCGGGTCAGTGACGGACGTTGCACCGATACCTTCAGCACCACCCAAAACATTGAAATATTGCCAGCTCCTAGACCGGGAATTGCCATCGATATGACCGAAGGTTGCACTCCGTTAGAGGTTGAATTTGGGAGAACCTACACAGACCCAACCGATTCTACAATTTATGAGTTTAAACCTATTTTACGTCCCCAAAATAAATTTATGCAAGCCCAAAACAAAGCCACAATGCTAGATGCTGGGAAGTTTACCTTGTATCAGAAGTTATACGGACCATCTGGGTGTGTAACCCAAGATTCGTTGGAGATTTTGATGCGACAGGGGGTGTCGGTGGACTACAGACCTGAGCTCAAACGCAGCACGGTGGTAACAAATGAAACCGTCTTGACCGAATGGAAATCGGTGCCACACGCCTCAAAATACCAACTTTACCGCAATGGCCTGCCACATGCGGTGGTGAACGATACGCAGTTCTTTGATAAATTATCAACTGAAATAGACCAGTCATACGCTTACGAAGTTCAGGCGATGGACAGTTGCGATCGCAGGGTGGCAAACAAAAGCAATGTGGGCAAGACCATATATCTCAGGGTAAAGGAAATTGAACCGGCGAGTAAATCAGAGTTTGTTACAGCACTACTCACCTGGTCACCCTATGAAGATTGGTCTTCCGACGGAGGGGTAGGTGAGTACGAGAGTTTTGGAAATTACCGTGTGGAATCGGAGAGTTGGGAGCGGTTGAATGGAAGCACCGATACAACAATCAATGACAAAGACTTCATTAAGCCCAAGAATTTCGAGAAGTGTTATTCTGTAAAGGCGCGAAGTACGCAGGGTAGATACGAGTCGAATAGCAATGTGTCGTGCTTGAAATATCAAGCAACCTTGTTTGCTCCCAATGCTTTCACCCCAAACGGCGATGGGTTGAACGATGTGTTTGAAGTGTTCAACTACGGTTTTGATCGTTTTACCCTAAGTATATACAACTCATGGGGCCAAAAAATATACGAACAGAACAACACGGAGGGAATTTGGGCCCCCACAGAGAGCGTACCTCAGGGCGTTTACCTCTACCACATCAAGGCGTATCGCAACAACCAAGAATACGAATTCAGCAGCACGGTTACTTTATTGCGGTGAGGAATACTACATATAGTATCAAATATTACTAGTTATAGTAGTGTTTACACCTTTTATTATACTTTTGTTTGCGGTATGGCTTTTAATCCAAACGAAAATCATTCAATAACTTTAGCGGCAGCTTCAGTATTGACCAAAGCGTATCGAGATGCAAACATTAATTCTAAAATTGGTGGTTTTTTCGGTAAAGATGCAATTCAAGCAATCATTGATCAAAGTGATTGTGTTGGATTAAAATTTTATTTCGCTCTAGAAAATGGAAATTTAACTTTGGTGTTGTGTGGTGCCAAAGCAGATGAAAGTGATCTATTCCAAGGAATACTGGCGGAGGATGCATTCGAAGATCCACCACATCATTCAACCAATAATCCATTAAACAGTTAATTGGAATTTTCAAGTATTAAATACCTGTTTTATATAGCCTACATCGTTTTGGGTTATATAAAATTATTAAACTCCCAAGAGAGGGCTTATCTAGTATTTCCTATTTTGGGAGTTCTTGACATAACAACCAATGCATTGGATGTTTTTGTTTTTACATCAAACTTAGAGTTATTATTGGTTAATAGTTTTTTGACAATAGGTCTGTTTTTTGTTTTTTTTACATGTCTGAAAATTCCTGGCTTTCCTAATAAATTATTGTTTTACTTGTATATGACTTTGTTTGCATATGCTATTTCATTATTTCTATGGGATTTACCTGCTGCTAGCATCGGTTTGTACTCAAACTATGGATTTTTAAATACAATAGAATACACATATTTTGGGTTAATGGTTAGCTTGATTGTTTTGGTATTGATCTGTAAAATCGCCGTCAGTGTTTTTCAAAAAGACAACGTGCCGTTGACAATTTATTTTATAATTTTTGGAATAATGATTTATTTTATAGGAGATTTGGTAAAATTTGGATTGGGTAGATTTTTTATTGAAGATGAAGTTATCCATAGAGAGTTTTTAACTGTATTGATTCCTCTTCGTTTTTATGCGTCAAAGTTTTTTATTCTAATGGGATTGTCTTGGAAAAGTTGAGTGAGTATACCATATCTTTATTTGCAATAAGCCTGTTTTTGCTGGCGATTACTTTTTCTTTGATTTTGTCAATGCGAAATTCAAAAAATAGAGTTGTATTGGGGATGAAAGAGAAAGAGTTAGATTTTGAATCTGAACTCAATAAAGTTCAACTCACTTCAATTGAAGAGGAAAGAAGAAAGCTGGGTAGCATTTTGCACGATGATCTTGGCCAAACTATCACACTCATGCGAATGCAATTGGCATCATTGCAAATACTGCATAAGAAACATGGACTGGAAGATGCGTCATTACCACTTTTAGAAGATTTATGCAATTCAGCATCAGATAAATGTTCTTCAATATCAAAAATGCTTTTTCCGGCATTTTTGATGAGACTTGGAATAATTGAAGCTTTGCAAGAATTAATATCTGATGTGCAACTTGCAACGAAAATTCACATTGATTTTAAATATGAAGAATTTAATCTCGGAGATGAAAATGCCAGCAACTTATATCGCATTTTTCAGGAACTATTGAATAATACTATTAAACATGCAAATGCTACAAATATTTATATCAGTTTAACCAATGCGGTTGATGGAGTTGAAGTTGTTTATTTGGATAATGGCAAAGGGCTAAATAAAAATATTAAATACAAGGGTCAAGGTATGACAACAATTATGACAAGGCTGCATATTTTAAAAGGCACGGTGATTGAATCAAATGAGCAAAAAGGATTTAATTTTAAATTCTTGTTACCTTATGGAAAAAATTAGAATCATTATTGCCGATGATCATCCGCTGATGAGGTCATCAATTCACGAAAATTTGACCAAAGCCAATCCCAATATTGAAATCATTGGTCAATGTTGTGATGGATTTGAGTTGTTGGATTTGCTAAAATTCAAAAAACCAGATATCATCATCTTAGACGTTGAGATGCCTCGAATGGATGGGTTGGAAGTGTTAAAACTGATTAGGGAAAAATACGGAGATAGCTTCAAGATTTTGATTTTTTCGGCAAATTCATCAAATTATACAAATTTAAAACTTATGCAATTAGGTGCTGAGGGTATCATATATAAGGGTAGTCCAACCGACGATTTGATGCATGCCATTTATACTGTTCATAAGGGGTCGGTACACTTTAATGATTCAATTGCTTTTAAAATGTTGGCAAACAGTCACAATTTAAAAAAAGCATCATTATCAGAATTCAATGATAATGATTTTGAAATACTTCGATTATTATGCGAGCAAAAAAATGCCGTTGAAATGGCGGAAGAATTGAATATGTCGGTCCATACAGTCAACAAGCACAGAAGTTCTTTATTGGAAAAGACCAATTCACATAATTTGGCAGGTATGGTCATTTTTGCAATCCAAAATGGAATTTACTCTCTGCCAAAAAATCCGAAATAACCGCAGGAAATTTTGAAATTATATTTGAAATAAGCCCTGAAAGTATCATCCATTTAATTTGAAGTTTGATATTATCTATTTACGTAACGCCTAGAGGTTTGAGGTGGTCGTGAAAAACTAAACTTGAAAAAATCCAAATTATCACTTCTACCTCGACGGTCTAAACAAAGATCCCATTTGACCCACAGTTTTAACTGTGGGTGCGCCGGCACCCGCTAGGAACTCCACCTACCCCGCAAAGTGGCAGCCGTGTGAAGTGCGGTGAGTAAAGCGATTCCCTTTACAAAAATCTACGATTCAATTATTTGCAATTAGTGAAAACTGGGAGCCAGTACCAATTCTTTGGTGCCGTGGCTATAATCGTAGAAACCGCGAGCGATTTCCGTTTTAGGTTGATGGGAGGCGGGTTTCGGTGCCAGACTATAGACTACACACTACCCCCCCAACCAACTACCATGTACCACTGACTCATTCGTTTATTTCGAATTTCTCTCGATACTGAATACCGTTATCGGTAACTATGGCGAGTATGTAAATGCCAGGCAATGGGGTTGAATTGGGCATGGAGATGTTGTATTCTCCGGAAGGACTTTTTGATAGGTTTTGATTAAAAATCAATTGACCGTTTGAGTTGTAAATCGATGCCTCTAAAGCGTTGAATGAAATATTATTTAAAGCAAATTTAAAATTGCTATTGTTGGGATTAGGAAAAATGGAAATGACATTTTCCTTTGATATGTTTTCAGTAGATGCGGGTCTTCCCATGCTGTCTAGAACCATGAATATTACATCTTCATCGGTCAGTAGGGTGATTTCGGTTTGATCTGGCAGATAGAACCATTTTGCCGTTGAATTGGGTTTGCTAAATAAGCAAAACTTATGAGAAGGCATGGAGTTGCCAGGAACCCCTCCATTGGGACCTATGAAGTACTGTTGTACTCTAAAAGCAGAATCAAATATAACTTTTAGCATTTTAACCGATTGTTCAGCGGTCAGGGTTAAGTTGGGATATTTCTGCTCGTTAAATCCTTGAAATGTATAAAATACCGCATTGACACGTCCTTGTTCATCATTGTAAAGCCAAGCTTCTGAACTCATAATATTATCACCGATGTTAGCCGTGTCATAAAATTCACCAATCAAATTTCCAGTATTATCAAATTTGTAAATAATGGCTCTATATCCTGAAGAAAAAAGGCCTGATTTCCCCGGGGCGGTTCTTGAAAAATTAGTGGCAACATAAAGATTGCCCTGTTTATCGTATCGCATTCTATGCCCCGCGGCTTCATTCTTGTAGCCTAAGTCCGAAATCAATCGATGCCATTTTACTTTACCAGTGCTGTCGAAACAAATCAATGTATGAGAGCTTGTAGACCACGAATAAACAGTATCTCCCATGTTCCTAGATCCAGGATTTTCAGTTGAAATATAGGCTCTATCACCATCTGTGTCGATGGCAAATTCAGGTCTAGAGAAATTATAATAAGCCTTAAAGTATTTAAGAGCGACTTTTCCATTTTTATCGAAGCTTGACAATTCTCCTGCACTTCCAATGCTGTAGAAGTTTCCATCTAAACCCCGCATTAATTCGGATGTGCATGCAAAATGCAAAGGTGCCATTTCTTTAAAAATTCCGTCTTTATCAAAATGAAATGAAGTTCTTGCCTCAGGAAAAGTGGTGTAACTTTTTCCATCAATCATGGCTTTAACAGAGAGGCTCAATGGGCTAGATACCCAAACGCCGCCTTCGTCATCTGCTTGCAATCCCGAGAAAGCAGCAAAAGA
>CBFHXF010000021.1:0-23721 GCA_965659745.1 Bacteroidia bacterium | reverse complement strand
TAACAGAGAGGCTCAATGGGCTAGATACCCAAACGCCGCCTTCGTCATCTGCTTGCAATCCCGAGAAAGCAGCAAAAGATAGATCGGTATATTTCCATTTTTTTTGCCACTTTAAATCACCGTTTTTATCAAATTTTAGCAGCAACAACAGGCTTCCTGTATCGCTGGAGGATTCAAATTCATAGTAATCGGTAGGAGAGATCGTAACAAATGTATTTCCTAAAACATCCATTTCTATTTGAGGGTTCTTAAAGTATCCATTTGTATATTTTCGGTGTCCGTGTTTGAAGTGTTTAAAAAAATCAAGCTTTAAATTGGCTTGCCCGAAGGATGAAAGCGCAAAAACAAGGAGAAAACCTGACAGTAAATTCTTTTTATAATTTTTCATGGTACAGCTAAGGTAAATAATGATTTAATATGTGTGTGTGCAATTGTTTTTCCAATATATTCCTCGAGCAGGTGTAAGCTCCCCCGTTTGAGTACGCATCAAAAATAGACATTTCATTGATTATTTTTACTCTTTATGTTCTTTCACATGGGCGTAATGGAGCAAAGGCGTAGCCGAAGCGGAATGGAGCCCATGTGAGGGTTTTAATTTTTGTCGGTATGCTACGGGTGGTATTCCTCCTAATGAGTCATGTCGGCGGTGATTAGGAGGTTTTGATCTAAATTGCCTTGATAGTGTTGCGATTTATGCAAAGAAAGGTATTCGCAAATTTCAGGTCCCTTTAATTCTTGGGGGAAATTTTCATCGGCATCGATGGCCACCACTTTAAAATCGAATCCGCATTTTTCGAAAATTTCGTGTCTTCGGGGAGATTTGGAGGCTAATAAAAGGGTGGGGAATGTCATATACGGCAAAGGTATTGTATTTTTGTGGGGATGTTTAGACCTTCATTTTGGACACGATTACGCAGTTATTTTTGGCCCGTAACGATAGAAAAGCGCAAGGGTCGGCTCGATCACGAATTGGAAGTACTGGTATATCACGGCAAGCTCATGTTGGATACAACCGAGGTAAACTATTCCTTTGGCAAGTTGCATGACGTAATGCGTTCTGTTCTGGGGAAGCTTAAAGAACGCCGTTATCCTTTTGATCAGGTATTGATTTTGGGATACGGTGGGGGCAGCGCCGCTCAGATCATTCACGATGAAATCAATGCAGATGCTCAGATTATTGGGGTAGAATTGGATCCGGAGGTGGTGGCGTTAACCGAGAAATATTTTTATAAAAAGGAAGTCAAAATTTTGAGTGAAGATGCGTTTTACTATGTGGAGCGGGCGGTGAAACAAGAGTGGGAATACGATACCCTTATTATCGATCTTTTCGAGAATCAAAAGCAGCCTGAGTGGAACGATGCGTTTTGGTTGCATGTAAAAAAGCTACTGACGCACGACGGAGTAGGCGTTTTGAATACCATGTTGGAGGAAAAAGAATTCCAAAAGATTGGAGCGGAGCTCCAATCTTTTGGTTTTACCATTCAAAAGTGGAATGAGATTCGCGAAAACCGGGTTTGGGTTTTCCGCAAGTAGGCTAGGATCGAATATTTACAATTATTGAAAATTCGGAGCTACAATTAACTCTTTGGTACCGTGGCTGTAATCGTAAAAACCGCGACCGCTTTTTACACCTAAATCGCCAGAGGTTACCATATTGACCAATAGCGGACATGGGGCGTATTTCGTATTTCCGAGTCCGTCGTACAATACATTAAGAATAGCCAAGCACACATCCAATCCAATAAAATCGGCCAATTGTAGAGGTCCCATCGGATGTGCCATTCCCAATTTCATGATGGTATCTATTTCCGT
Source organism: Bacteroidia bacterium (assembly GCA_965659745.1). Lineage (GTDB taxonomy): Bacteria > Bacteroidota > Bacteroidia > NS11-12g > UBA955 > VMCP01. The sequence continues at coordinate 21,909 of CBFHXF010000021.1, read as the reverse complement.
TACGCCGGCAACGCCTTCGTGCAAAGAAATGATGGCTTCATTGATCATGGGCATCAAGATACGATTGGCAATAAATCCAGGATAGTCTTGGGTGAGGGCGGGAACTTTGCCTAGTTCTTTGGAAAGTTCCACGATGCTTTCGGTGATGTTTTTATCGGTTTTGAATCCTTCAATGATTTCCACGAGCTTCATAACGGGCACGGGATTCATGAAGTGCATTCCTATAACTTGTTCGGGTCTTTGGGTTACCGATGCAATTTTGGTAATGCTAATAGAAGAGGTATTAGAGGCAAGAATACACGCATCGGGAGCAAACGCGTCTAAATCGCGAAACAATTGCAATTTGATTTCTACGTTTTCGGTAGCGGCTTCTACGACTAAATCGGCATGGGCCACTCCTTCTTTAAGAGAGGTAACAGGGGTAATATTGGCAAGGGTTTGCGCTTTTTGTTCTTCGGTGATGCTTCCTTTGGCTACTTGTCGATCTAAATTCTTTGCAATGGTAGCCAATGCTTTATCGAGCATTTCTTGTTTCAAATCGATCAAATTTACATTGAAACCGTTTTGAGCAAATACGTGTGCGATGCCATTTCCCATGGTACCGCCTCCGATAACCGAAATATTTTTCATGGTGCAAAGGTAAGATTTACCCCGACAATTTTTATAAGGTAGAAATATGTTCTATATTTGCAGCCCCAATTTGGGGGCACTATATCCTGATATGAAGTTATCCCAGTTTAAATTCGAATTACCCGAAAAACTCATTGCTCAAGAGCCGTTGAAAACGCGTCACGAGAGTCGTTTGATGGTTGTGGATCGCAAAACCCGCACGATTGAGCATAAAAAGTTCCATGATGTATTGGATATTTTCAATGAAGACGATGTTTTTGTTGTGAACGATACCAAGGTTTTTACGGCCCGTATGTACGGACAGAAAGAAAAGACCGGCGCACAAATTGAAGTTTTTTTATTGCGTGAATTGAACCACGAATTGCGTTTGTGGGATGTTTTGGTAGATCCTGCCAGAAAGATTCGCGTGGGCAACAAATTATATTTTGGAGATGACGATTTAGTAGCGGAAGTAGTAGACAATACTACGAGCCGCGGTCGTACCATCCGTTTCTTGTTTGATGGCGATGATGAGGCGTTTGACCGTGTGGTTAAGAAATTGGGCGAAACGCCAATTCCTAAGTATATCGACCGTCCGGTAAAACCCGAAGACGAGCAGTGGTATCAGTCTTTGTTTGCAGAAAACGTAGGTGCAGTAGCGGCTCCTGCGGCGCAGTTGCACTTTACGCGCGAGTTGCTCATGCGTATGGATATTAAAGGGATCAACTTTACCAATATAACCTTGCATTTGGGTTTGGGAGCCTTCCGAGAAGTGGAAGTGGAAGACTTAACCAAGCACAAAATGGATAGCGAGTATTATCGCATTACGCAAGAAACTTGCGATGTGGTAAATCAGGCCATCGATAATAAGAAAAGGTTAGTTGCAGTAGGTGCCTCTGTAATGCGCACATTGGAGTCGAGCGTGAGCTCTTCTCGTACCTTAAATCCGAGCGAAGGATGGACGGATAAATTTTTATTTCCTCCTTACGAATTCAATATTGCCAATGCTTTTATTACCAATTTCCATGCACCTGAATCGCCATTGTACATGATGGCATGTGCGTATGCCGGACATGATTTTATGTTAGAAATTTACAAAGAGGCAATGAAAGAAAAGTATCGCTTTTTGTGTTACGGCGATGCGCTGTTGATTTTGTAAAAACAGCATTAAGGCCACAAAAATTTGTATCTTTGTGGCATAATTGCCCAGTTGGTGAAATTGGTAGACACGCCATCTTGAGGGGGTGGTGTCGCAAGACTTGCTGGTTCGAATCCAGTACTGGGCACAATTTCTTAGTTTAAAACTATTTACGAAGCGGGGTGAATATCCAAATCGCGATGCTTACGGTTCCCAACCAAAAAAGTCCTTGTAGCGCTAGGGTTTGGAAATCGAATTGATAATAGAAAGCCCCCGTTATTCCACCTATTAATAAACCGCCGAGATGTCCTTCGTGAGCAATATGCTGGGGATTCTTTATATAGGTGAGCGCGATTGAGATTAAGGCGAATAGAATTCCAAAAACATAAGCGGGCAAATATCCAGGAATCAGGAATATGCCAATTTGCATTTCCGGATAGATGAAAAATGCGAGCATTACCAAACCGCTTACGCCTCCTGAGGCGCCTACGGCTTGATAATCGCTGTAATTGCGTTTTCTCCACCACATTACAAGGGAGCTTCCCAAGATAGACGCGATAAAAACGAGTGTGGTAAAGAGGGAGCCGAAAGTTTGAACCAATACCGGACTGAAATTATACAGGGCGAAGCTGTTTACAAACAGGTGCATCCAGCCGGAGTGGATGAAGCCGGAGGAGAGCAGGCGGTGGTATTCGCGGTTTTCGCGGAGTTGTTTGATGCTGAAAACGCTTTTTTCATAGGCTTCGGCGTTGGCCGACAGCAGTAATTGCGCGGCTATGAGTACAATTATGATGTTGAGGGTAAAATCCATTAGGGTTTATAAATGATACGTCCGTTTCCTTTTTCTAGGGATTCGAAGCGGTAAAAATCGGAAGGTTTGATGTAAACATTTCCGGAATTATATAGGTAAAGAAAGGCTTGTTTTTCGGGGGAAACGTAGCAATCGCGTTGGGTAAAGTGCCAGAAATAGGCATCGTGGCAGCGCATGTTCTGGGCATTGAGCTGTGAACCGGCTTCCACCGAAAAGGAGAAAAGGGTACCGCGACCGCTGAGGGTTAGGGAGCCGAGGTTATTGCATTTTCCGGTTACGTCGTTGAAGTTGATGCATAAGTTTTGATCCATTACCGAGCGCATTTCTATGTTCAAGGCGGAGCCAAAGAGGGTATCGGAGCAGCTCCATTTTGAGGAACCCTCTATATATAAGGTATGGTAATGGTGTAAATTGAGGGTGATTTTGGGTCTGAGGCTGAGGTCTTGCGTCCATTTGCCGCGGTTTTCATCTTTAAAGCTGAGGGTGTTATTGGATATTTCGTGAACGATATGGGGAATTAATTTTTCGGGATATTCGAGGGTGTAAGATTCGGGGCGTGTGGTATCTTGTTGTAAGATGATGTCGAATTTTTGTCCGATTCGTATCGTACCGGTGCCCGAAACGCTCCGGGAGACGGTGGTGATAGGTCCTACGTCGCCGAGATTCCAGCGCGAGCAACTTCCCCCGAGAAGTAAAAAAGCCAGCACGAGCCAGGTGCAGGAAATGCGAAAACGGTATGATTTTTGGGGAAGCATGGGAAAATGGGGAGGGGCGTGTATTCTACAAATTTGGAGAAAGTAATTTACATTTGTTCTACAACGATGAAAAATAGCCACAGTATTTTGGGTTGGGGAATGGTTTGGGTTTTGTTTTTTTGGACCCAGGAAATTGGAGCGCAGCGCGATTTGGATCGGGCGGGGATGACGCCGAGGCAAGAGGCGGGGAAGTTATTGGATAAAGGGTATTGCGACGATTCGTATGCCATTTATGCGCGTTTGTATGGAAGTGATTCGTTGCTGATGGATTTTATGGGTATGGCGATGAGTGAAACCTGCAGGAGGCGTTATGAAGAGGCGGATCGGTTGTTGCGTTGGGCTCTGAATCGCGATTCTATGTATGTTCCGGCGTATTATGCCATGGGGAAGAATTACATTGCGCAGGCGCAAGAAGACAGTGCCTTGCATTATTTCAAAACGTATAATAAGGTTACGGAGCGCAAGGTGCGTGAAACGGGTACGGCCGAATCGGAAGATCCGCGGGCGTATTTGTATATTGGGAATATTTATCGGGTGCGCATGCATAAAAAAGGCATTTCAGATAAGCAGTGGATTGAAATGATGTCGGCCTATGAGCGGTATTTAGAACTGCGGCCGAACGATCCGGCGCAATATCAGCTTCGGAATTTTTTGGAGAAGTGCACGGAGAAAAGGCCCAATCCGGAAGAAGTACTTATTTGGGACGAAAGGTCCTAACTTTGCGGTATAAACGTGGCATTCAATAAAAATAAGATTATTAACGATCCGTTGCATGGTTTTTTAACGATACCAACGGATTTGATTTTTGATGTGATTCAGCATCCGTATTTCCAGCGTTTGCGAAGGATACGGCAGTTGGGGATGAGCGATTGGGTGTATCCGGGGGCTACGCATACGCGTTTTCATCATGCCTTGGGGGCATTGAACTTGACGTTGCAAGCGATGGATACGTTGCGTAGGAAAGGTATTGAAATTTCAGATAAGGAGTATGAGTCGACGGCATTGGCGATTTTACTTCACGATATCGGACACGGTCCGTACTCCCATACTTTAGAGCATACCTTGATTCAGGGCGTGCATCACGAGGATATTTCTACGCGGATTATGGAACGTTTGAACGGCATTTTCAATGGAGAATTGGAAGTGGCGATACAGATATTCCAACATAAATACGAAGCGAAGCCTTTTTTGAGTCAGTTGATTTCGGGTCAGTTAGACATGGATCGATTGGATTATTTGTTGCGCGATAGTTTTTACACGGGCGTAAGTGAGGGCATTGTTGGGGGCGAACGGATTATCAGTATGTTGAATGTGGCAGATGGGAATTTGGTTGTGGAGGAAAAGGGAATTTATTCGGTAGAGAAGTTTTTAATTGCCCGCAGGTTGATGTACTGGCAGGTGTATTTGCATAAAACGGTCATTGCGGCCGACGCGGTTTTGGTGTCGATTTTGCAAAGGGCGCGCGTTTTGGCGCATAAGGGACATATGTTGGGTTCGTACCACCCATTGTTGCATTTTTTGATGAATGAAATTGATCAGGAGCATTTCGATGAAGAGGCATTGGATTTGTTTTTGGTATTAGACGATATTGATATCATGGCAAGTGTAAAGCAATGGCAGTTTCATGAAGATCCTATTTTATCGACCTTAAGCAAGCGTTTGTTATATCGAAAGCTTCCGAAAGTGATGATTGCTACGGTTGATTTTGATGCCAAGGAAGTGGCCGAGGCTTCGGAGCAGGCGATGAAGAAGTTTGGTTTCAGCGAAGGAAACACCTTGCAATATTTTGTTAAAACGGGTGTTTTAGAGAATCATGCGTATAAAACGGAAGGCGGCGGCATACGGATTTTGAGTAAAAAGGGGAACGTTCGGGATGTGGCGGAAAGTTCTGATAATTATAATTTAGCCGCGTTGAAAGAAACCGTAACGAAGTATTATTTAACCCACTGGTCGCGTTGAAATATTCACCCAAACAAAACGGCGTAAGAGCCAAAAAGCATTTAGGTCAACATTTTTTGGTTGATGAAGAAGTAGCGCGTAAAACGGCGGAGTTGGTGCCGGATGATTTAGATATTTTAATTGAGGTAGGTCCGGGAACGGGTGTATTGACCGAATATTTATATCCGAAGTGGGGCGAAAAATTACTGTGCGTGGAGTTGGATTCGGAGTCGGTGGCGTATTTAAAAACGGTGCCATGGGCCAAAGGATTACAGGTTTTGGAGGCAGACTTTTTGCAGTTAGATGTGAGGCCTTTTAAGGGAAAGCGGATAGGCATAGTGGGCAATTATCCGTATAATATTTCTACGCAGATTGCTTTTAAAATTCTGGAGGAAGACTGGACGGTTATCTCATTTGTAGGGATGTTTCAGAAGGAAGTTGCCGAACGGTTTTGCTCCAAGTCGGGATCTAAGGTATATGGGGTAACGAGTGTGTTGTTGCAATCGTATTACAGCTGTGGATATGCGTTCACGGTAGGGGAGGAGGCTTTTTTGCCACCGCCTAAGGTAAAGAGTGCGGTAATGTTTGCTAAAAAAATTGAGACGGGAGAATTGCCAGCGTGGAAACCCTTGAAATCGGTGGTGAAATTGGCATTTTCTCAGCGCAGAAAAACCTTGAGTAATGCATTGAAACCCTTTATTTCCGGTAGGGAAGGATTTAATTTGCCAGAGGAGTGGAAAGGGTTGCGGGCAGAGGCTCTTTGTGTTGAAGATTACCATAAATTGGTGCAACAATACCAGAGTTCAACTGATTGATTTATTGATAGTAACCAATTGCGGTGGCACTAAATTGACGAAAAACCGACGTCTTTTTTCAAAAAAATGCCATTGCAGTGAATAAATAACGTTTGTGAAGTCCTAAATTTGTAGCGAAAACCCTATTTGGAAAGACATGAGAATTGATACCCTTAGAATTCGTCTGAATTCAATTTTCAAAAAATCATTGGCTGTGCTAAGTTTTGTGCTTGCACCCATGATGTTGTTAGCAGCTGATGTTATCGAACCCCCTAAAGAATTTAGCATTGCCAATTTCGATTGGATTACTATTTTGGCTTGGGTACTGGCACTTTTAATCATTTTGGTTATTGCCCGTGCGTTTGATATTGGTGCGTTAACAGAAAAAATCACCGGCAAAACGGTAGTAAGCTGGAATAACATTAACGCTTGGGTGGGCATCATCTTTTTGGTGGCCGGCCTTTTGGGTGTGTGGTACGAATTAGAAGTACACGGTCCGTTGTTGATGTTAGGAAATTCAGCCTCTTTGCACGGTGAAACGTACGATTCTATGTTCTATTGGACGTTTGGATTTACGTTCTTCGTTTTTGTGGTAACTGAAATTTTGTTGTTTTACTTCATGTTCCGTTACCGTTACAACGAGAACCGCAAAGCCCTTTATTACTTCCATAACAATAAATTAGAGGTTATTTGGACTATCGTTCCTACAATTGTTTTGACGTTTTTGGTTTTGCGTGGATTTACGACTTGGTCAAAAATCACCACTGAAATTCCAAAAGAAAGTCAAGAAATAGAAGTTTTTGCTTACCAATTTGGTTGGAAGGCCCGTTATGCTGGTGAAGATGGTTCTTTAGGGAATCAAAACTTCAATTTCATCTCTGGTTCTAATCCACTAGGTGTGGCTGAAGAAGGTCAGGTAAGTGAATTGGTTAAAGAATTGGAAGCAGAAATTGCGAAGATAGAAGGTTTTAAGGCGAGTGCGAAGGATTCTATATTGGCGTGGAAAGGTCGTTACGATCGTTTCGTAGCTACAGGATTGGATCGCACCTATCCTCAAGACTTCAAAACCTTGAAAACGAAATACAACGATGGGGTTAGTGGCGCTTACGAACGTACTTTAGAAAAAGACATGAAGCGCAAGCGTACCGCATTGAACCGTATTGCTGAATATAAGAAAGATACAGAGTTCTTTGACGGTTCTGCTAACGACGATAGGGTAACTACCGAAATCGTTTTGGTGAAGAATAAACCTTACTTGTTCAAATTCCGTGCACGTGATGTAATTCACTCTGCTTACATGCCTGATTTCCGTGTGCAGATGAACTGTGTACCTGGTATGCCTACGCAGTTTGCATTTACGCCTACCATGACAACGACTGAGGCGCGATCAATAAAGAACAAGCCGGAGTACGACTATTACCTTTATTGCAACAAAATTTGTGGTGCGGCGCATTACAACATGAAAATCAAGGTAACGGTAGTAGATAACGAGGCAGAATACAATACGTGGTTGGCATCTCAGGCGCCTTTAGTGGCTCCTAAAGTAGCCGAGCAAACTCCTGCAGTTGAAACTGAATCCCCCAAAACTGAAGAGGCAGCGGATAAAACCGTAGCCATGAACTAACAACCTCCGAAAAAGAAATATACAGATATGAGTACAGCCGCTTTACACGCAGATTCACATCACGACCATCACGAGCACAAGGAAAGCTTTATCAGCAAGTACGTGTTTTCGATGGATCACAAGATGATTTCGAAGCAATTCCTTATTACGGGAATTATCATGGGAATCATCGGTATGACAATGTCTTTAATTTTCAGATTGCAGTTGGCTTGGCCTGACGAGCAGTTTGGTTTTATGGAAACCCTTTTAGGTAAATGGGCCGTTGATGGAAAATTAGATCCTAACTTCTACATGGGTTTGGTGACCATTCACGGTACTATCATGGTATTTTATGTATTAACCGCTGGATTAAGTGGTACTTTTAGTAACCTTTTAATTCCATTACAAGTAGGAGCTAGAGATATGGCATCGCCTATGATGAACATGTTGAGTTACTGGTTCTTCTTGGCGAGTTCTATAACCCTATTAAGCAGTGTATTTATTGAAACAGGACCAGCGTCAGGTGGTTGGACGGTTTATCCTCCTTTAAGTGCCTTAGAAAAAGCGATGCCCGGTTCTGGTTTGGGTATGACCTTATGGTTAAGTGCGATTGCCATGTTCATTATCAGTTCGTTGTTGGGTGGTATTAACTACATCTCAACCGTATTGAACATGCGTACAAAAGGTATGAGCATGAACCGCATGCCATTGACCATATGGGCGTTCTTCTTCACTGCTATTTTAGGTTTGTTGTCGTTCCCTGTATTATTAGGTGCTGCATTGTTCTTGATTTTTGACCGTTCATTTGGAACCAGCTTCTATTTGTCGGATATTTACTTAGAGGGTGTAGGAGCGTTAGAGAACATTGGAGGTAGCCCTGTATTATACCAACATTTATTTTGGTTCTTAGGTCACCCTGAAGTTTACATTATCTTGATGCCTGCATTGGGTATCACTTCTGAAGTAATTTCTACGAATGCACGTAAGCCAATCTTTGGTTACACAGCCATGATTATTTCATTGATGGGTATATCATTCCTTTCGTTCATCGTTTGGGGTCACCATATGTTCATCACGGGTATGAATCCTTTCTTGGGATCTGTATTTATGATTTTGACCTTGATTATTGCGGTGCCGTCGGCGGTAAAAGCGTTCAACTACTTAACCACACTTTGGAAGGGTAACTTGCGATTCACTCCGGCGATGTTGTTTTCAATAGGATTGGTTTCGTTCTTTATTTCTGGTGGATTAACAGGTATTTATTTAGGAAATGCCGCTTTGGATATTCAATTACACGATTCTTATTTTGTAGTAGCTCACTTCCATTTGGTAATGGGTTCTGCTGCGATCTTTGGTATGTTGGCGGGTATTTACCACTGGTTCCCTAAGATGTACGGTCGTATGATGAACAATACCTTAGGTTATTTCCACTTCTGGATTACCTTCATCACCGCATACTTGGTATTCTTCCCTATGCACTTTATGGGCTTGGCGGGTGTTCCACGTCGTTATTACCAGTTCACCTTGTTAGAAGACTTTAACGTTTGGATGGATGTAAACAAACTGATCACAGTATCCGCTATTGTGGGTGGTGCAGCCCAGTTGTTATTCATTTATAACTTCTTCTACAGCATTTTCAAGGGAAAGAAAGCTACAGCGAATCCATGGCAAGCGAATAGCTTAGAGTGGAGCACGCCTGTAGAGCGTTTGCATGGTAACTGGCCAGGTGAAATACCAACCGTATACCGCGGACCTTATGAATATTCACGTCCGGATCGCGAGGAAGACTTCTTCCCTCAGTATGTGCCAGACGATGCAGCACCTGAAATATTGCACACAGAAGAACACAAAGTTGCTCCTGAGGAAAAGTCACCTGAGGAAGTGGAAAGCAGTGTATTCTTCGCGGCTATCAAGCGTGTATTCGGTTTGAGCTAAAATGATAAATAGCACCGTGTCAAACGGTATTTACAAAATATACAGACGGATTGGTATTTATACCAGTTCGTCTGTTTTTTTATTATTTCTCTTGGGAAGCCTTGTCAGGGCAACGGGAAGTGGGATGGGATGTCCGGATTGGCCTAAATGTTTTGGTCAATTGGCGCCGCCTACGAATGCCGCAGATTTACCTGAAAACTATCAAGAAATTTTCCTCAAGAAGAGGGTAGCGAAATTAGAGCGATTTACAAATACCCTTGAAAAGTTGGGTATGGGTAAACGCGCCGAAGCCATACGCAAAGATCCTAAAATGTACGAACCTGAGGTATTTCATCCGGTAAAAGCATGGATAGAATATATCAATAGGTTGTTTGGGGTACTGAGTGGTTTGTTGGCGGTTGCCATGGGATTTCTTATTTTTTGGAAGCCCGATGCTTTGGGTAAGGCACGGTGGTGGTATCTGTTTGGATTTGTCTTTTTAATATTGAATGCGTGGTTAGGAAGTTTGGTGGTAACCACAAACTTATTACCAGGAATTGTATCGCTGCATTTTCTGTTAGCGTTTATATGTCTCTTTGGCTTCATAAAAGCTACCGATATAATTTCACCCATCAAGCCTGCCTTTGAGGTAGTAAAATCGGATTTCAAATGGTTTTGGCTGTTGATTTTATTTGTAGTTATCTTAGGTACTTGGTCGCGCGAGCAGGTCGATTTTCTGAAGCAATTTGGTTCTATCAGTATGTCGGACAACGGTTCTGGGTCCATTTTGAATGTAAATGCGATGGATTTATGGTTTGCGATACACCGATATTTGCCGATGGCCATATTGGTTTTTGTAGGATATCGTTGGTGGCAACATAAAGCGCTTCGCAATTTAGTAAAACCATATGTGGGGTTATTTGCCCTTGTTTTGGGTCAAATTTTACTCGGCATCATTCATATTCGTTTTGTGGTTCCGGAGTGGACACAGGTATTGCATGTGCTATTAGGCAGTGCATTGCTCACGTATTCGTTTCTTTTATTTTTATCGGCTAGAAAAACAGCATGACATCTACATTTAAGAGTTATTTAGAATTAATTAAATTCAGATTGACGAGTACGGTTGTGGCCACCTCGTCTTTTGGATATTTAATAGCCCTGAAGTTTGCGAAAGGCGATTTATGGTTGTCGGATTTCAATTGGCTTTTGTTTATTGGGGTTTTGATTGGCGGAATGTTCATTGTGTTTGCGGCCAACGGGATGAATCAAATTATCGAAAAGGAGAACGACGGGAAAATGAGTCGTACTTCAAATAGACCTATAGTAGAAGGTCGAATTGAAATCAAAGATGCGCGTGTTTTTTGTTGGATTACCGGATTTCTTGGTATTTTCACGTTGATAGCAGTTGGGGCTTCTTTTTTGTCTGTTTTACTTGGGGGAATTTCTTTGGTGGTTTATGTATTTGTATATACACCCATGAAGCAAGTGAGTCCGATTGCGGTTATGATAGGAGCGATACCGGGTGCATTGCCTCCTTGGATAGGATATACTGCGATAATTCCTCGGGTAGATGAATTGGGATTTATATTGTTTTTAGTGCAGTTTTTTTGGCAGTTTCCGCATTTTTGGGCCATTGCATGGATCCTTCACGACGATTATCAAAAGGCGGGATACTGGTTATTGCCCACTCGTTCGGGTAGAGATAAAAAAAGTGCCTATCAAGTGCTGATTTACACGGTTATTTTGATTTTGGTAAGCATGATGCCGTTGATGTATGGCATAGCAGATATAAAAGCGATTTTGGTGATTTTGCCTTTAGGATTGTTCTTTTTGTTTAAAGCTTATCGATTATTTTCTACTTTAGAAGTTTCAGAGGCGAAGAAATTGCTTTACGCATCGTTTTTATATACTCCTATTGTATTTTTGTGTTACATTCTGTTTTAAACGTTATGCCTAAAACTAAAATTAAAGATCCAGTACCGGCGGTTCCTCCAGCGCGATTGAATATGTGGTTATTTATGGTAGCCAGCTCTATGTTATTTGCGGCTACGGTGAGTGCATTTATCGTGCACCGACCTGATGCGCAAAGTCGACAAGCGTGGACGGCTTTTGACTTGCCTGTATTCTTTTTATATTCCACCATCATTGTGGTTTTAAGTTCTGTTACTATTTTTTACGCTCAGAAAAGTGCAAAAACCGATGAGTTGGCTTCCAATAAAAACTTTTTATTGTTAACGACGGTGTTGGGAATTGCCTTTTGTGTTTCCCAGTATTTGGGTTGGCAGCAAATGGTGCGTTTGGATTTAACATTTGTAAATGCACGTCCAGAAGATATTAGCGCCTCTTATGTTTGGGTGATCACGGTGTTGCACTTCGTTCATATTTTAGGTGGAATTGGTTTACTTATAGCCACTTGGATTCAGGCGATTCGCTTAAATGTGCATAAGAAAAGCATGGGATTGATGACTTTAACACATACCTATTGGCATTTTGTTGGAGTTTTGTGGATTTTCTTGTATTTATTCCTTTATTTCGCAGAGTAGTAATTAATACCCCCTAATGGCAAATCAACAAGCAGCAACGTTCGAGAAGCAACCCATGTGGTCTGGAGGTCGTTCTCCGTTCAACGTGAGTTATGGTAAATTGATGATGTGGATCTTCCTATTGTCTGATGCATTCACCTTCTCTTCATTATTGGTTCAGTATGGAGCACAGCGCTTCAGTAACGTAGAATCGGCAGTGACCACCAAGTGGCCTGATCCGGCTTCTATTTTTAACCACTTCCCATTCATGCACGGTTTTCATTTGCCGTTGTTGTTTGTGAGTGTGATGACATTTATTTTGATTGCCAGCTCCGTTACGATGGTATTGGCGGTTGAAGCAGGTCACCGTAATTCTAAGAAGGAAGTTCAAAAGTATATGCTTTACACCATCGTAGGTGGAGCCGCTTTTTTAGGTTGTCAGGCTTGGGAATGGGCTACTTTCATTCACGAAGGGGCTCGTTTGGATTCTAATATGTTTGGAATTACCGATCAAGGCTACAAGCATTTGGCGAGTGTAAGCTTTGGTGATCATTTTGAATGGGAAGCAGGCGACCGTACTTGGGGGCCTGTACCTTTTGCTGCTTTGTTCTTTATTGTAACAGGATTCCACGGTTTCCACGTATTTTCAGGTGTGGTAATCAATGTGGTTGTTTACATCATGACAATACGCGGTGTATTCGAGCGCAGAGGTCATTACGAAATGATTGAAAAGGCAGGTTTGTACTGGCATTTTGTAGATTTGGTTTGGGTATTCGTTTTCACATTCTTCTACTTAATCTAATCGTTATATACAACTATGGAATTTTATACTAAACCTGGCGAGTACGACCCCATTAATTACGTACCGCATACCGAAAGTCACGGTACCTCCGAGCTTTGGAAAACGTTCTGGATATTATTAGGCATTACCATCCTAGATTTCGTAATCTATTTTGTGATGGGACCTTCAGGATTCAGAAATTTCATCTTTATTTTCTTCGGTTTGGTGAAAGCTTACTATATCGTGGGAGCTTTCATGCACATGAAATACGAAAGGGTGAATTTGGCTCTAATCATTTTGGTGCCTACCATTTTTATCATTGGTTTGATTATGGGCTTGCTTTACGAAGGAAGTGCAATAGGTCAGATTAAATAAATATGGCTATCAATAAAAAATATATAAAAGGGGCTGCATTTGCGGCCCTTATTATTTTGCCCAGTATTGGAATTTTTATCTGGGGAAAAGCAAAGTGGGTGCATCAATCGCTTCCCATTATTGGAGAACGTTATTACTCCGCTGAATTGGGCGATACGGTTTACCATAAGGTGGGTGAATTTATATTGTACAATCAGCATGGTAAAAAAATCACATGGCAGGATTTTGACAGCAGCATCCTCATTGCCAATATTTTCTTTGCTTCTTGTCCAGAAGTTTGTCCAGAAATGAATAAACAGGTGCAAGTCATAGCCGAAGAATATGTGAACGAACCTCAAGTTAAATTCCTAACCGTTACCATTGATCCTGAAACCGATTCGGTTCCTGTAATCAAACAGTATTCCGATTATTACAAAGCCGACTTGTATAAGCGTACATTCGCCACTGGCAGTAAGGCAGAAATTTATGATTGGGCCATCAACGATTTGTTATTGGCAACCGAACAACGGGGCGCCGATTTTATACACGACGATCGCATTGTGATCATTGATAAATCGCGTCGCATTAGGGCTATTTTGCCTACACGGGCTCGAACCAATAGAGAGAAGATTGAACTCATACGCAGAATTAAAGACGATATAGAAAATTTAAAATATGAATACCGAAAGCAAACCATGGATTAGCGACAAAGCCTTTTTTTGGATCGTTGTAGCGCTTTCTTTAACCGTACCCGCCTTGGTAACGTTGTTGCGTTATTTGCCAGACGAAATGCGTCCTACGGCTGAATTTGCGCGCAATTTGCCCATCTTAAATGCCATTATCAATTCGGCAGTGTCTATTTGTTTGGTTATGGGCGTTTATTTCATCAAAACCAAAAGCGATAAGGCCACGCACCAAAAGTTCATGTTGAGTGCTTTTGTGCTTTCTACGCTGTTTTTACTGAGCTATGTAACGTACCATTACACCGTACCGCATGTTCCTTTTTGTAAGGATGGGTTGATAAAAACGGTGTATTTAATCATTCTATTTACGCACATAGTATTGGCCGCCTTAATCATGCCGATGATTTTGTATACCATGTATTTTGCCTCAGTGGGTAAATTTGATCGACATAAAAAGCTCGCTCGTTACACATTCCCACTTTGGTTATATGTATCGATAACGGGAGTTGTTGTATATTTGTTATTGTCACCATGTTTACAGCCATGAAAAAACGTTTATTTTTATCCATTTTGAGCCTTGTTTTGATAGGTTTGTCTTACTCCCAATGTCCGATGTGTAAAACAGCCCTTACAAGTGGCCGTAAGCAAGGAAAACAGAAATACGAACGTCAAGTAGGTGATGGAATTAATAAGGGCATCTTATTTTTGATGTCGGTTCCTTATGTATTGGTGGCAGGAGCGGGATTTGCATTTTACAAGTCCAACTTAAAGAAGAAATCTAAATAATTCAAATGTCTGAATCTCCCCGTGCGGGTATCCTTCCGTTTTTTCGTGCGCGTTGTCCGCGTTGTGGAAAGGGAAACGTATTCGTTAATAAAGTAATGTCGTTTAAGAAATTCTCCGATACTCTCGATGAATGTCCTAAATGTCAATTGAAATACGAACCTGAAACCGGTTTTTTTGTAGGTGCTATGTACTGGACCTACGCAGTATTGGTAGGTTTAACGGTGGTATTGTCAATTGGATTGTATCAAATGGATCTTTTTGAGGAAGCCGTTTACATCATTCCCTTAATCATCGTGTTTTTGTTGCCCTGGGTTTTCCGATATGGAAGGCTTCTTATGTTGTACGTGGTTTATCCGATTATGTACAAGGAATTGTTTTATGGAAAACATGATGAATTATAAATTATGAATGGTGAATTAAGAATATCCGATTCATTCATAACTCACCATTCAAAATTCATCATTCACCCTTCATAATTCTATTCAGCGGGTGCTTCTGGTTGGATTTCGAGTACCTCTTCGCCGGCTTTGGTTTTATTCAGAATCTTAGATTCAATATCGGCTAGCAATTCTGGATTGTCTTCGAGTAGGCCTTTAACGGTATCTCTTCCTTGTCCGAGTTTGGTGCCATCGTAGCTGAACCAGCTTCCGCTTTTTTGTACAATATTGGCATCAACGGCTATGTCAAGAACTTCTCCTACGCGCGAAATACCTTTTCCATACATAATATCGAACTCGACTACGCGGAATGGAGGCGCTACTTTGTTTTTCGCTACCTTCACCTTGGTGCGGTTACCAATGATTTCATCGCCGTCTTTGATCTGGGCATTTCTGCGAATATCCAAACGAATAGAAGCGTAAAATTTCAAGGCATTACCCCCGGTAGTGGTTTCGGGATTGCCAAACATAACCCCAATTTTTTCGCGTAACTGGTTAATGAAAATAGCAATACAACCTGTTTTGTGTATCGTACCGGTTAGTTTACGTAAGGCCTGACTCATCAAACGGGCGTGTAATCCTACTTTGGAATCACCCATATCGCCTTCTAATTCGGCTCTTGGAACTAAGGCCGCTACGGAGTCAATTACCAGAACATCGATGGCCCCGGAACGCACTAAATTATCGGCAATTTCTAATGCTTGTTCGCCGTCGTCGGGTTGTGAAATCAATAAATTGGAGGTATCGATGCCTAATTTTTGGGCATAGAACTTATCGAAAGCGTGTTCGGCGTCGATAAAGGCACATATACCGCCTTTTTTCTGTGCTTCTGCAATGGTATGAAGCGCAATGGTCGTTTTACCCGAACTTTCTGGTCCGTAGATCTCTACGATACGGCCACGGGGAAAACCGCCTACGCCTAATGCCAAATCCAATCCGAAGGATCCGGTAGAAATTACTTCTACGTTTACCTTGTGTTTGTCGTCCATCTTCATCACGACGCCCTTACCATACGATTTCTCTAATCGTTCGATGGTTTGCTGTAGGGCTTTGAGTTTTTCTTTTTGCTCGCTCATAGTTGTAAAAATCAATAATATTTAACGTTTTATTTTGTTGCTTGTTTTGCTTCTGTAAAGGTATTGAAAATATCTTTGACAAAATTATGGTAAAAATATTATCAAATCAAACAGAAAGAAAAGTTGGTGTGGAACAAGGAATTGATTTGCATCATAAGATGTTAACCCAAGGGAAACGGGCCTTGACGGAGATTGAGTTGGTAGCCTTGGTGTTAAACCGACGCGGAAATTGCGAATTTTCACAGGAAAAGGTGTCCAAAATTTTCGATTTATGCCAAAATCAGCTGCATGAATTTTCGAATTGGTCCTTAGATGACTTTCGCGCACTCGATGATTTAGACGAAGAGAGCTGCGTTTTGTTAATGGCGGTATGGGAATTATCGAATCGCAGGTGGACATGGGTGGATAAATTTCCCACGATAAAACAAAGTGGAGACGCCTTTAAAATGTTTGCCCCGAAATTGGCGTACCTCACCCACGAGGAATTTCATGTGGCTTTTTTAAACAGAGCCAACAAGGTAATCAGTCAGCAGCGCATCAGCACGGGCGGGGTGAATGCGACGGTGGTAGACTTGAGAATGATTTTTCAGAAGGCGATTTTACAGAAGGCCTGTGCCATGATTGCGGCGCATAATCACCCTTCGGGTTTGTTAAATCCTTCTGCGGAGGACATTGCGTTAACGAAAAAATTGGTGGAGGGCAGTGGATATTTCGATATTCAGTTTTTGGATCACTTGATCCTTTCGGGAGATAAATATTACAGCTTCGCCGATGATGGCAAACTTTAAGGGTCTAAAATACAGGATTTACAATAATTTGACTTTTGTAAGGAGAAGCAAAAAGCGGGGCGAAATTGGGGTAATGAAAAGTGTATACAAAAAGCCCTGAGTTTTAACTCTGTATTGCAACAAAAAAACCGATGGATTCCGTTAAATTTGTGCTATCGTATGAATCAATTTGACGCCCGTTATTTTAAGCCTTTTGAAGAGCGCCATAATGGCCCTTCCCCAGAGGAGCAAAAGGAAATGTTGCAGGTTATTGGAGTTAGTAGCCTGGATGAGTTAATCGACCAAACGGTGCCCCCAAACATCCGTATGCAAGACGGATTGCGATCGGGAGAGCCGATGAGCGAGGCACAATTCTTGTCTAAACTCAAGGAGACGGCGGCGAAGAACCAAATTTTCAAGCAATACATTGGTATGGGTTATTATAATACCATTACCCCCAATGTGATTCTGCGAAATATCATGGAAAATCCAGGGTGGTATACCCAATATACGCCCTACCAAGCCGAAATTGCACAAGGTCGCCTTGAGGCTTTGTTGAACTTCCAAACGATGGTTTTGGATTTAACCGGTATGGAAATTGCCAATGCCAGCTTGCTCGATGAGGGTACGGCTGCCGCTGAGGCCATGGGTATGTTCAAAGGACTTTTACCTCGCAAAAGCGAAGCGTTCAAGTTTTTTGTAGACCAAGAAGTTTTCCCTCAAACGTTAGATGTATTGATTACCCGCGCCGAGCCCATTGGTGTGGAAATAGTAATTGGCGATTACCGCAGCTTCCAGCCTACGGCTGAATTTTTCGGAGCCTATGTGCAGTATCCCAATAACACAGGAGAAATTTGCGATTATCGCGAATTTGTAAAAACCTGTCAGGCAGCTGAAGTTAAAACGTGTTTCGGATCCGATTTGATGGCGTTGACTTTATTGACCCCTCCGGGTGAATTTGGTGCCGATTGCGTTATCGGAAATACCCAACGTTTTGGGGTTCCATTAGGTTTTGGAGGTCCGCATGCGGCCTTCTTCGCCACTAAAGACGAATACAAACGTCAGGTTCCAGGTCGTATCATCGGGGTGTCTTTAGACCGCCGCGAAAATCGCGCCTTGCGCATGGCTTTGCAAACCCGCGAGCAGCATATCAAACGTCAAAACGCGACCAGTAACATCTGTACGGCTCAGGTATTATTGAGTATCATGGCCAGTATGTTTGCGGTATATCACGGTCCTGAGGGACTAAAACGCATCGCTGGACGTATTCACGGTCAAACCCGTGCGTTGAAAAACGGACTTCAAAAGTTGGGCTATGATGTGAAGAGCGAACAATTCTTTGATACCTTATATATAGGTGGCATTTCGAATGTGGCGCAACTCAAGGAAACGGCTGAGGCGGCGCACCTGAACTTCCGCTATTTCGAAAACGGTCATGTGGGAATTTCCCTCCATGAAAGCACAACAGAAGTTGAAATCAGTGAAATATTAGCGGTATTTGCTACCGCGGCTCAAAAAAGTGCTATCGCTGCTGAGTTAGAAACGGCTTTTTCTCTTTCTTGGGAAGCTTGGGCACAGCGCAGCTCTAATTTCATGACCCATCCGGTATTCAATTCGTACCATATTGAGCATGAAATGTTGCGTTACATCAAGCGTTTGGAAGCAAAAGACTTGAGTTTATGTCATAGCATGATTCCATTGGGATCTTGCACCATGAAGTTGAATGCCACAACCGAAATGATTCCGGTTACTTGGCCTGAGTTTAACTCATTGCATCCCTTTGCTCCTGTAGCGCAAGCGCAGGGTTATATGGATATTGTTGAAGAGTTAGACCGCGATTTGAGTGAAATTACCGGTTTTGCCAAAATGAGCATGCAGCCTAATTCAGGCGCGCAGGGCGAATATGCCGGCTTGATGGTAATTCGCGAATACTTCAAAGACCGCGGCGAAAGTCACCGTAACGTAGCATTAATTCCTTCCAGTGCGCATGGAACCAATCCGGCGAGCGCTGTTATGGCGGGTATGGAAGTAGTAGTTACCGGTTGCGACGAACGCGGCAACATCGACGTAGAAGATTTGCGTCAGAAAGCCGAGCAGTATAAAGACCGTTTGGCGGTATTGATGGTTACGTATCCAAGTACCCATGGGGTATTTGAGAGTGCCATTAAAGAAATTACGCAGATCATTCACGATTTCGGTGGACAGGTTTATATGGACGGTGCGAACATGAATGCCCAGGTAGGACTTACCAGTCCGGGCTTAATTGGAGCCGACGTATGTCACTTGAACTTACATAAGACATTCTGTATACCTCACGGTGGTGGAGGTCCTGGTATGGGCCCTATCGGAGTTGCGGCTCATTTGGCTCCTTACTTGCCGAATCACGTAGTAAGTTCGACTTCGGGTGAGAAGGGTATGAGTGCGGTAAGTGCGGCTCCTTGGGGATCGGCAAGTATTTTATTGATTTCGTATGCCTATATCAAAATGATGGGGGGCGAAGGCCTTACGAATGCTACGAAGGTGGCCATTTTGAATGCCAATTATATGAAAGCCCGTTTGGAGAAGGAATTCCCTATACTGTATACGGGTGAGAACGGTCGTGCGGCACACGAAATGATTTTAGATACACGCGGGTTCAAGCAATCGGCTCATGTAGAGGCGGAAGATATTGCCAAGCGTTTAATGGACTATGGTTTCCACGCGCCTACATTGAGTTTCCCGGTAGCGGGAACGCTTATGTTGGAGCCTACGGAGAGTGAAAGTAAGGAAGAGTTGGATCGTTACTGCGATGCCTTACTTGCTATTCGTGAGGAAATCCGTGAGATCGAGCAGGGCATTTACAATCAAGAGAGCAATGTATTGAAAAATGCGCCTCATACGATGGAGGAAATTGCATCGGATGTTTGGCCTTTTGACTATGCCCGTGAGAAAGCGGCGTATCCTGTGGCTTCGTTGCGTATGTCTAAATTTTGGCCTACGGTAGCGCGTGTAAACAGCACGTATGGCGATCGCAACTTGGTATGTTCTTGCTTGCCTATAGAAGCCTATCAATCATAATTCAGGAATAAGCATTAAAAAGGGCGCTCCATTGATTATGGGGCGCCTTTTTTTGTTTACGTTATCTTTTGGATAAATCTATCATTCGGAACCTTGTGGCATTTTAAGCGCGATTGCGCAGATTCGGAACTTGATCCGACACCTACTACGACTATTATAGTAACCGATAAATTGATATTGCATTAGTTAGCCGACTATACTATTGGGTCAATACCCCTCATTGTACGCTATCGTATAGCTGCGGTTCAATTGATCGATGTTTTCAGGTGTTGCAATGTGCACATGTACAAACGAGAACTCTTGCAACAGCGCCATCCCGATTTCGGGCCATTCAATGAACCAAATATCGGATTCTAGAGCTTCGTGAATGCCCATTTCCCATAATTCTTGGGCGCTGTTAAGCCGGTACCAATCGCTGTGTTGAACCGTGCCCGCCTCACTGGCATAGGCATGCACAATTCCAAAAGTGGGCGATTGAACGGCGCTAGTAACACCAATTGATCGCGCCAACTCTTGGATAAGTGTGGTTTTACCGGATCCTACATCCCCAGAAAATAAAAAAATGCGACTGCCCGAAAGCAATGCCTTTTTTAAAGTGGCTGCCACCTCAGGCAGTTGGTCTAGAGATACGGATTCCATCGCGTTTAATTGCCTCTTTTGGGTGATAAAACGATGATCGGACACAGCATTTCTTCCATACTAATGCCGCCGTGCTGAAAGGTGTGTTTGTAATATTTGGCGTAATAATTAAAATTATTTGGATACGCAAAAAAATCATTTTCTTTAGCAAAAATAAAACTGCTACTCAAATGTTGTAAAGGCAACTTTATTTCGTGCGGTTTTTTAACTTCGTACACCTCTTTGGGATTGTAGGTAAGTGTTTTTCCTTGCTTGTAGCGTAAATTGGTATTCACGTTTTTATCGCCCACCACCTTAATAGGATCTTTCACGCGCACGCTACCGTGGTCGGTAGTGATCACAATTTTACAAGGTTTTTCGGCGATGCGCTGAATGGCTTCCCAAAGCGGAGAATGCTTGAACCACGTGGCGGTTACGTTGCGGTAAGCGGCCTCGTCGTCGGCCAGTTCGCGCACAATATTAACATCGGTACGGGCATGCGAGAAGGCATCTACGAAGTTGTACACAATTACGTTCAGCTGATTGTTGCGCATGTTGTTTACGTTGTCAACTAAAGCCTTGGCATGGTCGAGACGTGTGATTTTATGATAGCTAAATTTAATATCTCTTCTGAGTCGCTTTAATTGCTCTTCTAGGAATTCTTTTTCGTATAAATTTTTACCGCCTTCGTCTTCGTCGTTGGACCATTTATCGGGGAAGGTTTTTTCGATATCGAGGGGAAGCATTCCGCTGAAAATGGCATTTCGGGCATACTGGGTAGTAGTGGGCAAAATACTCATGTACAGGTCTTCCGAATCGGTACGCAACACGGTATTGAGGGTTTCGGAAATGGCCCTCCATTGATCGAAGCGCAGGTTGTCGAGCAAGATTACATAAACGGGTTCTTCGGCATCGAGCAAGGGATTAACGGCCTTGCGAAAGAGGTTATGGCTGAGGAGGGTGCCGCTGTTGTCGTTTTGCAAAAAACTCAAATAATTTTGGGTTACAAATTTGCAAAAAGCACGGTTGGCGTCGGCTTTTTGGGTTTCGAGCACTTCCTTCATGCCGTCTTCGGAGGTTTCGTCGAGTTGCATTTCCCAGTAAACCAATTTCTTATAAACATCGGTCCATTCCTGAAAGCTTAATTTTTCGGAAACGCTCATGCCAATTTGCATGAATTCGCGTTGGTATCCTTGGGTGGTTTTTTGGTTGATGAAGCGTTGCTCGTCGAGGTTTTTCTTTAAAGAAAGTAATATTTGATTGGGG